>CAYYCW010000146.1:0-3594 GCA_964470435.1 uncultured Treponemataceae bacterium | reverse complement strand
GCCGTGCCGCTGCCTGTCTTCAGGCACATAGCCTAGCCCAAGCTCAATGCGCTTTCGTATTGAAAGGTCAGAAACATCTTGCCCGTTAATAAGGATATTGCCGCTTTCAATAGGCAAAAGCCCTGCAAGGGCGTATAAAAGCTCCCGCTGGCCGTTGCCGTCAACGCCTGCAATGCCTACAATTTCGCCCGCGCGCACATCAAGGCTAAAGTCCTTTACCCTAAGGTTGCCTAGCTCGTCTTTAACTGAAAGGCCTTTAATGGAAAGCGCATTTTTAGTAGGCTTTGCTTGCCCTCTTTTGATTTCGAACTCTACCGCGCGGCCTACCATCATTTCCGCAAGCTGCATTTCCGTTGCAGTTTCCACATCTATTGTGCCAATTAAGCGGCCGCGCCTAAGAACAGTACACCTATCAGCGGCAGCCTTTATTTCTTTAAGCTTGTGGGTAATGAGGATGATTGTCTTCCCCTCTTCCTTTAGCCGCTTAAGGATTGCAATGAGCTCATCTATTTCTTGCGGGGTTAGTACTGCTGTAGGCTCATCAAAAATGATTATGTCAGCGTTGCGGTAAAGTGTTTTAAGAATTTCAACGCGCTGCTGCTGGCCTACAGTAATGTCGCCCGCGTAAGCGTCCACGTCAACTGCAAGTCCGTAAGCTTGTGAAAGCTCTTTAACGCGCTTTTTGGCGCTGCTTAGGTTTAGCATTCCAAATCGGTTTGTTGGCTCCATGCCTAGCACAATGTTTTCAGTTACTGTGTAGTTATGCACTAGCTTAAAATGCTGATGCACCATGCCTATTCCAAGCTCGGTTGCAGCATTTGGGCTTTTAATGGAAGCCTTCTTTCCGCGCACTAGTATATCGCCTGCATCGGGCAAGTAGGCACCAAAAAGCACAGACATTAGCGTGGACTTGCCCGCGCCATTTTCCCCAAGCAGTGCGTGTATTTCCCCTTCCTTTACGCGAAAGGTTATGTTGTCGTTTGCAATAATATTAGAAAAGGCTTTTGTTATGCCAAGCATTTCAATAGCGTAGCTGCATTCACTTTCAGGCAATTTCAAAAACCTCCTTAGCAAAAGGGCAAAATCAAGCCTTTCCGCTAGAGTTTGGATAAAGCAAAAAGGCTTGCAAATTAAGGATTAGCGATTAGTCGTCAAGGGCGGAAAGGCCTTCAGGCACAACTCCTGCAGCTAGGGCTTCGCTGTATGTTCCGTAAACTATAATATTGCCCGCTATAATATCTT
Organism: uncultured Treponemataceae bacterium; assembly: GCA_964470435.1. Lineage (GTDB taxonomy): Bacteria > Spirochaetota > Spirochaetia > Treponematales > Treponemataceae > Avitreponema. Next base: position 2,352 of record CAYYCW010000146.1, on the reverse strand, counting down.
GCTTTACGCTGTCAACTTGAGCAATGACGGAGCTCGACAGGTCAGGATTAGACTTAGAGTAGTCAATGCCATCATCCACCATAGACATCTTTACAAGGCCACCACTAAATGAGCCGCTTGCAATGTCGGTTAAAGCCTTTATTGTAGAGTTTTCAACGCGCTTTACCATAGATGTAAGAACGACGCTGTTTATTCCGTCATAAATGCCGTCTTCGTATTGGTCGCTGTCAACGCCAATAGCCCATACATTGCGGCCTTCCATGCGGTATTCCTTAGCTTGGGCTATTGTGCCATTGCCAGTTCCTCCAGCGGCGGAAAAAATGCAATAAACGCCGCTGTCATACCAGGTTTTGGCAGTAGCCTTTGCAAGCTCAGGGGCGCCCCAGCTGTTAGCGTAATAGTCTACAACTTCCGCATCTGGCAAAATGGAGCGTATTCCTTGGATATAGCCTACCTCAAACTTGGTAATAGTGGCACCTGGTATTCCTCCTATAAAGCCAAAGCGTGGGTTTTCAAGGCCGTCTTCAATAGCTTGCAAAGCAGCCGCTACGCCTACAAGGTAGGAGCCTTCCTCTTCAGAATACATAAAGTTAGCTACATTAGGATGGCTTATATAATCAACATCAATAATGGCAAATTTTTGGTCGGGATACTGCGGAGCGACTTGGTTAAGGGCATCTCCCCAAGTGAAGCCCGTTGTAACTATAAGGTCATAGCCTTCGTCCGCTACTTGGCGAAGAAGCGGGATATACATGTCTTGTGTTTGGGCAGTAACAACATCGTAGTATTTTCCGCGAAGGCTAGTATTGTCAATGCTATCGCCGTAAAACTGAAGTATACCACGCCAAGCAGCTGCGTTAAACGACTTATCATCAATACCCGTAGCGTCTGTAAGAAGGCGCACTGTAGGCCTGTCTCCCGCAGCGGATGAGCTGCCAGCGCCGCAAGCCACAAAAAGCATTGCAGCAGCAAATAATACAAGAACAACTGCAAGAATTCTTTTCATCTTAAAATTTCCTCCAAAATATATCTATATTTCTAGGCAAGATGCCGTAAAAACAAAATAGGCTTCGCAAATATGCGAAGCCAGCTCTATTTAATTACACATCAATACTTCCTCAAGTTATTCTGCAAGCGCCCTGATAATTTCCGGAGGCATCCTAACAAGGCCAGCCTTACTGTTGCCACACACAAGGTATATGCTTACAAAAGAAAAATTTCAATCTAACTTCTACGAATACCATATCCCGCAAAAATATTAGGATTTGCACCGTCTTCAAGGGATGCAATAACAATTACACATAGAGTATGTTACTTTCCCACTTACTTTGTCAATTATTTTATAAGAAAAATTTCACCTTAAACCTTAAGCACAGGCATTTAACTTTTTAATTAAACTTAATACACTTGTTACGCATAATATTGGGGAATTTTGCTCTTCTAGAATCAAAAAAAATATCTAAAAACAAATTTCTTCAAAAAGAGGAAACAATGGCTAAAATACAAATGCAAAACGCTGTAGCGGAACTTGACGGCGACGAAATGACGCGGGTGCTTTGGGCGGTTATAAAGGAAAAGCTCCTTTTACCGTTCATCGACCTTAAAACCGAATACTTTGATCTCGGTCTAAAGGAGCGTGACGAAAGCGATGACGCGGTAACGCGCGAGGCAGCAGCGGCAATTAAGCGGCTTAAGGTTGGCGTAAAGTGCGCGACGATTACTTCAAATGAGGCACGCATGGAAGAATACAAGCTAAAGCGCCTAACGCCGAGTCCCAACGGGATAATCCGCGCTGCCCTTGACGGCACAGTCTTTAGAAAGCCCATTTTGGTTTCCAACATAAGGCCTTCCATTTCCTGCTGGAAAACGCCGCCCGTTATAGGAAGGCACGCCTACGGCGACGTTTATAAGGCTTGCGAAATGCGAGTTGAAGGCGCTGGCAAGGCGGAGCTTGTCTTTACTGCGGCGGACGGGCGCGAAACTCGCAAGACGATTATGGAAATGCCGGGTCCTGGCATTGTGCAGGGTATGTTCAATTTGGATAAATCTATAGAAAGCTTCGCGCGCGCCTGCTTTGTTTACGGACTTTCAGAAAAGATGGACGTGTGGTTTGCCACAAAGGATACTGTATCCAAGACCTATGACGGGCGCTTTAAAGAGATTTTCCAAGCCATTTTTGACGCTGAATATAAAGAAAGATTTGAGGCTGTAGGCCTTGAGTACTTTTACACGCTGATTGACGATGCTGTAGCAAGAATCGTTAAGGGAGAAGGTGGCGTCCTTTGGGCTTGCAAAAACTACGATGGCGACGTGATGAGCGACATGATAGCCTCAGCCTCCGGCAGCCTGGCT
>CAYYCW010000145.1:0-3620 GCA_964470435.1 uncultured Treponemataceae bacterium | reverse complement strand
GGAACCAGGAACCGGTGGGGTAAATCAGAAATATGAGCGCACTGCGACTACTTGTGTTGCCCTAGTGCTTCCAGCTTCCTTTTACAAAGGAAATAGGAAAAGATGTAAAAAATGTGTAAAAAAGAAAAAATTTTTTCTTGCGCTTTTATATTTCTGTGCTAGGATTGTCTGTATTAATTTATTTTTTTTCGGAGGCTAGAAAATATGAATGCAGTCAATCCAGAAGCAATTGCTCTGTTTGGTTTGTTCGCTACTGTTGTGTGCTTTGGCTTGGAGCAGCTTGGTATTGGGGTTAAAGGCGCTGACCATGAAAAGATGACTAGATCGCTGGGGTATATTGCTATCTTCTTTGGTGGGTTCACCCAGTTGTTTACAGCTGCCATGATGTACATCTTTGGCGTTGGTGGGGCCGGCAGCAATTACTTTGGAACTATTTTTGGGTTCTTTGGAATGTTCTGGGTCTTGGTGGGCTTTTTCTTTATAAAGGGTGGAGACAAGAAGGTTATGGCCCACTTTTTCCTGTGTTGTCTAGTATTGACCATTGGCTTTACTGTGAGGGCATTCCAGGAAGGCCATGTGTGGCCGCTAGGCATTGACTTGGTGGTCATTGACTTGCTGCTTATCACGTTAATTCCAGGCTGGTATACGGGCAATCCTGCGCTCACCAAGTTTGCGGGCCTTTGCAATGTGGCGATTGGGATAATTTCCTCATTTTTGCTTATCCCACAGCTTTTCAAGTAATAAGCAGGGAACAAGAGGCTCTTGTAAAGGGCCTCTTTAAGGCAGCAGAAGCGCGTGATTTGAGTTTACTGCTTAGCTTATGCGGTATTTGCCTGATGCTATGTTGTCTACCCAATCCTTGTGAGAAAGATACCACCTTACTGTGCCGCGCAAGCCTTCTTCAAAGGTCATTTTACGTTCCCAGCCAAGTTCCCGCCTAATCTTTGAGCAGTCTATAGCGTAACGCCTGTCGTGGCCGGGTCTATCCTTAACAAAGCGGATTGTCTTTCGTATTTCATCGTTGCTTTTCTTGTCAATACATGCGCTTATTAGCTCTTCTGCTTCAATTTCAATCAGCTTGTTCACAAGGCGGATATTTTCCCACTCGTTTTCGCCTCCAATATTGTACTTTTGCCCCGCCCTTCCTCTTTTGATAATCTGCCAGACCGCGCGATTGTGATCTTCAACATAAATCCAGTCGCGGATGTTCTTGCCATCGCCATAAACAGGAAGTGGCTCGCCTCGCGCTATGTTCAAAATCATTAGCGGCAAAAGCTTTTCTGGAAACTGAAATGGCCCGTAGTTGTTTGAGCAATTTGAGATTGTCGCGGGCAAGCTATAAGTGTGAATGTATGCTGAAACAATATGGTCTGCTGCCGCCTTGCTTGCGGAGTAGGGGCTGCGCGGATCGTGGGGCGTGCCTTCCGTAAAATAGCCTGTCCCACCTAACGAGCCATAGACTTCGTCTGTGCTTACATGATGAAAAAGCACACCCTCCCTGTAAGAGCCGTCTGCGCGCGCCCAAGCGTTACGTGCAACATCAAGCAGCGTAAATGTGCCGTCCACGTTTGTGCGGATAAAGGCTTCAGGAGCTGCTATGGAGTGGTCAACGTGGCTTTCCGCCGCAAAATGCACTACGGTGTCAATGTTGTATTCGCTAAAAATGCGCATCACAGTTGCTCGGTCGCAGATGTCACCCTTTTCAAAAAAATAGCGTCTAATATCTTTAGGTGCGCCCGACCCGAACGATAAATCAACGTCTTGGAGGCTTTCAAGGTTTCCAGCGTAAGTGAGTGCGTCAAGATTGATGATTTTTCCGCTAAAGCCCGCGTCGCCAAACTTTTCAGGAAAGGGGGAAAGCCCCAAAAGGTAATGGATAAAGTTGCAGCCAATAAAACCCGCACCTCCCGTAACAAGGACGTTTTTTATGCTGCGGCATGGCTGGTAAGAAAGATTCTCAGTCATTCTAAGCCTTCCATAAACAACTTAAGGCTTTCTTTCCAGTTGGGTATTTGCTCAAAACCTGCGCGCCTTGTCTTTTCCTTGCTCAACACGGAATAAGCAGGGCGCGTGACCTTTGTTGGGTATTCCGCAGTTGTACAAGGCAGGACGCGGCATTCTTGCAAGACGTGCCCGCTTTTCCGACCTAGCTTGTAAATCTCATTCGCAAAATCAAACCAGGTTGTCTCACCCTCGCCTGAATAATGATACACGCCAGATGGCACCCTAGAGTGCATAATTTGCAAAATAAAGCTTGCAAGGTCTAGGGTAAGCGTAGGCGTTCCCTGCTGGTCAGAGACAACACGCACCTCATTGCGAGATTTCATCAGATTTAGCATAGTATAAACGAAGTTTTTCCCGCCAGGTCCGTACAGCCAAGAGGTGCGGATAATGTAGTAGGGTAGGGAGCTGTTAGCAAAAGCTGCTTTTACAAGATGCTCGCCTCCAAGCTTTGATTTGCCATAAACGCTAATGGGATTAACGCTATCATCTTCCGTGTAGGGGCGGCTCGCCTTCCCGTCAAAGACATAGTCGGTAGAAACGTGAATAAACCCTGCCCCAGCCTTAATCGCTACTTTAGCAAGATTGCCCGCGCCCCTTGCGTTAACTGCGTATGCCGCAACAGGCTCGTCTTCCGCCTTGTCTACAGCTGTATAGGCAGCACAATTTACAATAAAGCGCTTCTCCTCAGCATGAGGAAAGGCGCTTAAAGCAAAGGCTTCAAGCGCGGATAAGTCCGTTATGTCAACCTCATGGCCGCTTTCGATAAAGGGGGTGCCTTTTTCCTGTAGCTTTTTTGCGAGAACTTGCCCCAGCATTCCGCGTGCTCCTGCAATCCAGATCATGCGCCTTCCCACTTTCCTGTGCTGTCAAAGTACTGTGCGGAAGGGTTAAAGGCGGGATACTTCTCGTCTTTTTCTGAAAGAAGCGGGATAAACTCACTGTCTGCAACGGCCGCCCAGTCAATGCCTATAAGCGGGTCATTCCACATAAGGCCTGCCTCGTCTTCTGGGTGGTAAAAGTCTGTGCACTTGTAGGCAAAAAATGCCTCATCAGAAAGCACAAAAAAGCCGTGCGCAAAGCCAGGCGGAATGTAAAACTGATTACAAGCTTCCCCGTCAAGGATTAGCCCAAAGTGCTTGCCAAACGTTGCGGAGCCGCGCCTCAAATCAACGGCTACATCATACACGCGCCCCGATATAACGCGCACAAGCTTTCCTTGCGGGTGGCGCGTCTGAAAGTGAAGGCCGCGCAGCACGTTTTTAGTTGAACGCGACTGGTTATCCTGCACAAAGCGCGCTTTAAGACCTGCCGCGAAAAAGTCCTGCTCGCTGTAGGATTCAAAAAAGACCCCACGGCTATCCTTAAATAGCTTAGGGCTTATCTTATAAAGCCCTTCAAACGCTGCACCGCTAGGGGTAGCGCAGGGGGCAAACTCAAAGGCCATTATTATTCTCCTTATGCCTATTGCGCCAAGTCATCGGAGGCAAGAAACTTTAGATACTCGCCATAGTCAGTTTTGTATTTTTCCGCGCATTTAAGCAATTCGCCCTTGCCGATCCAACCATTCCTAAATGCAATTTCTTCTATACAAGAGACATACATGTCCTGCCGCTTTT
>CAYYCW010000144.1:0-3640 GCA_964470435.1 uncultured Treponemataceae bacterium | reverse complement strand
CGCAATGCCGCTTGTGTTTATTTCCACGATTTTTCCGCTTTGAGCTATTGCTTCTGCTGTCTTGTTTGCCTCATCCCTGTACCAAGTAGCGCTCTCGTCAAAGAAAGAAAGATCCTTGTTTCTTCTTCTGATGACATCGGCGTGGCCTACAATGTCAAAGTCGCATTCTGCGACCATTGACCTTACGGCTGCAAAGTAAGCGCGCACGGCCCTTTTTTCATCCCCGTCAAAGCATTCAACAAGCCATTGCTTTACGCTTTCCGCAGTGTAGTCCACTGTAAGAAGCGCTGCAGGCTTGCAGGAATCTGAAGGCACATAGTGCACGGAGCCTATAATAAAGTCGGGTTGCCATTGCGCGAGAAGCCTTCTTTCTGGGTAAAGGAATCCGCGCGCATAGTCGGCCTCAAAGCCAAAGAAAATTTCCATGCGCCCTGCGTACTCCCTTTTAAGGGCTAAAACATCATCCTTGTACGCGGGGATATCTTCTTCAGCTATGTGCCAGTCGCTTGAAAATGGCAAGGCAATGTGCGCGGAAAAGCCAAGAGCAAAAAAGCCCTTTTTATGTGCTGCAGCCGCCATTTCCGAAGGCGTGTTTTTCCCGTCGCAGTAAGTTGTGTGAGTGTGCAAGTTTCTAAGCTGCAAAAAACTCTCCTTGTTTGCTAAAGCTATTCAATGTTATTCTTAAAGCAGAGGCAAAAAACTTGCCACCAAAGCTTACTCAATTATATCAATCTTTAAGGAGGAAAAAAAGATGAAAACAGCTTGGGTATTTGCCGCAAACGGTTCAGAAGAGCTTGAATGCCTTGCGCCAGTGGACTTTTTGCGCAGGGCTGAAGTGTCCGTTAAGCTAATAGGGCTTGAAAGTGCAAGCGTTACCCTTTCGCGCGGGGTAAAGGTTACTTGCGATTCCGTCCTGCCAGATGTAGCAACAGAGCCGCAACCTGATTTGATTGTATTGCCAGGCGGCCTTGAAGGGGCAAACAATTTTTACGCTTCTTCCGCGCTAAAAGAGCTTATTTCAAAGCAGCTTGCAGAGGGCAAGCTTTTGGGAGCAATTTGCGCGACCCCCGCCCTAGTTCTTGCAAAGTGGGGATTTCTTTCAGGTAAAAGATGGACTTGCTATCCCGGTTGTGAAAGTAAGGGGGAAACGCCTGACAAGGAGCGCGTGGTTAAGGACGAAAACCTTATAACCGCGCAAGGGCCAGGCGTAGCCCTTGAGTTTTCGGTAGCCCTAGTAGAAGCCCTCTGCGGAGAGGGTTCTGCAGAGAAGGTGGCTGCAAGCACCCTTACGGCCGCGCTATGATTGAAGCAAGCTTAGGATTTTTTTCTAAGTCCTTCTTTAAGCCTTCAGCGCGCGCCTTGTTGACATAGTCAGGCGACTGGAACGTGTACGTAAACTTTGTGTGGATGTCATACGTGCCCTGTGTGAGCGCGTATGAGTCCTCCGTCATGACAAGCTCCTCGTCTGTAGGGATAACAAAAATACGCACGGCTGAGTCATCCGAGCTAATGCAGGTTTCAGCGTTTCTTGTGCAAGCCATCTTGTTTTTTTCCGCGTCAAGCCTAAGCCCAATATGCTCAAGCCCTTTGCACACTTCTTCCCGCACTTCCCATCCAAACTCGCCGACGCCCGCAGTAAAGACGAGCGCGTCAGGCTTAGTCCCCAAGGCCGCAGTGTAGGCCCCAATGTATTTGCGAAGGCGGTATCCTTCCATGCGGAAAGCAAGCGCCGCCTTTTCGTCCCCTGCATCCATGGCGGAAGCAACATCGCGGCGGTCGGCATACTTGCCCGTAATGCCTAAAAGCCCTGACTCCTTGTTGAGGGCAGCATCAATTTCTTTTACGCCCATGCCGGTTTTCCTCATAATATAGAAAGGGAGAGCGGGATCAACATCGCCAGAGCGCGTTCCCATAACAAGACCTTCAAGCGGGGTAAGGCCCATCGAAGTGTCAAAGGAGACGCCGTTTTTAACGCAGCACATCGAAGCCCCGTTGCCGATATGCGCTATAATCAGGTTAGTTTCTTCAGGCTTTTTATGCAAAAGGACAGCCGCGCGCTTTGCCGTGTAAAGAAAGCTCGTGCCGTGAAAGCCGTATCGCCTTGCATCGTATTTTTCATACCATTCATGGGGCACAGCATACATAAAGCTTGTGTCAGGCATAGTTTGATGCCAGGCTGTGTCCATAATGGCGCACTGTGGCACGCCAGGCATAACCTGTTGCGCAGCCTCTATACCCATAATGTTTGCAGGATTGTGAAGCGGGCTTAAATCTTCAAACTCCCCAAATGCCTTAAGCACCTCTGGCGTTACAATGACTGACTTTGTAAACTTTTTTCCGCCGTGCACAAGCCTGTGCCCCACAGCCCCTATAACGGACATGTCAGAAATAACGCCAACTTCAGGGTCGGTTAACGTGTCCAAAATGAGCTTAACCGCAACCGTGTGGTCGGGGCATTCTTGCTTTTTAACGTATTCAGCCTTGCCCTTAGCCTTGTGCGAAATGACACCGCCAGCCTGAGTAACGCGCTCCACCACGCCAGACGCTAGCACATCCTTGTTTTCCCAGTCAAAAACCTGGTATTTTGCGGAAGAGCTTCCGCAGTTTAATGTTAAAATTACCATTGCAGCCTCCTAGTCAACAGATCTTTAAGTTTACACCCGCATAGCAAACTTATCAAGGCTAGACTTTCAAGGGCGATTTTTGAAAGCACAAGAATTTATAAGGATGATGCCTCTCTACTAGGCTAGGCATCTTTAACTATCATACTGCTTGGCAGCAGATAGGCTATTATATTTATGGCATGAGCATGTAGAGGTCGCACACTAATGCCGCTTGCCTTACCCTACGCGGCTAGTAGCTAAAAGCTAATGGCTAACCTGTCATCTACCCGCTTGCTCCCTTTTATGCTAACATACCAGCAAAAGAGGGGAAAACATGTGCGGGATTACAGGCTATGTGGGCGGGGAGGAAGCGGCTCCCGTCCTTATCAACGCGCTTAAAAGGCTAGAGTACAGAGGCTACGATTCTGCAGGCATTGCGGTACTTGGAGAAGGTGGCCTTATTGTGCGAAAGACAAAGGGAAGAATCCGCGCGCTTGAAGAAAAAATAGCGGGCGAGGTGATAAGCGGAAAGCTAGGCATTGGGCACACGAGGTGGGCAACGCACGGCGAGCCTTCCGACATTAACGCGCACCCGCAAACCGACGTTTCGGGCAAGATTGCCGTAGTGCACAACGGCATAATAGAAAACTATGCCGAGCTAAAGGCGTGGCTTATAAGCCGCGGCGCGGCCTTTATAAGCGAAACTGACACGGAGGTTATTGCTCACCTTGTAAACTTTAATTATGAAGGCGACCTCCTTGCCGCAGTAATCAAAAGCATAAAAAGGCTTCAGGGCTCGTACTCTATCGGCGTTATATCTGAAAGCGAGCCGGAGCGCATTATCGCCGCGCGAAAGGACAGCCCGCTTGTTGTAGGCAAAGGGCGCGGCGAAAACTTTATAGCCTCCGACGTTACGGCGCTTTTAGAGTACACGCGCGAGGTCTATTATGTGGACGACATGGAGATTGCCGCCGTTTACGCCGACCATGTTGACTTTTTTGACGAGGACGGCGTTCAGCACAGCAAAGAAACCGCGC
>CAYYCW010000143.1:0-3646 GCA_964470435.1 uncultured Treponemataceae bacterium | reverse complement strand
TCAGGCGCGGCAAACGCAATGGCCCCGTCTACCTTGCAAAGCGCCGCAGCGCACAGTGAGGCGTAGCCGCCCATGCTGTGACCTGCGAAAATTACCTTAAAGTTTTTTAGTTCCTTCAGTTTTTTTGCAAGATTGAAAGCTGCCACTGCCGAAGAAATGCCTACCTCTAACCCCCTTGGAGATTTGCCTTCGGAAAGCCCGCAGCCACAGCTATCAAGTGCGAGCACAGCGTAGCCGCACTTGCATAAATAGGCGATTTCTGTGGTGTACGCGCATTGCCCGGGTCCCATGCCGTGGCAGAATATTACAAGCGCGCGGCAGTCTTCCAAATGGCGGTTGCTGTATATAAAACCACGCAGCATATTCCCAAAAGAACAGCACTCAACATCCTGTGTAGTCAAGCCAAAATCTTGCGCAGAAAAGTACTTTAACCTCGGGTCTTTATCGAATCTGCAACCGAACATTTTTATCTGGATGAGCGCAGCGAATGCAAACAGCACCGCGACAATAAGCGCTGCTGCCGCGCATATGCAGATTAAAACTATTGCGTATGTAGGGAGCATCTTTATACCTAAAACTAGAGCGTCATCACCGCCGCCTTTATTTTTCAGATTTTATTAAACAATATGCCTTCGTAAAGTCAGGGTTGTCAAGGGAATTTAGCCAGTAGCTATAAGCTATAAGCTTAGTATAAATCAAGGGGTGCTAGCCTGATTAGCAAACTTTTTCCTTGACTTCCAAAGGCGGCTCGTGATATAGTCTCCTTTTAGTTAAATCCTAAAAAATCCCTTATCTATTTTTAAGAAAAGAGATTAAAGCCAATGAAAATATTTGATACTCATGCCCATATCGGCCTTATATACAATGACCCAATAGAGCAGCTTCGTGTTATCCAAGAAGCTAAAAGAGCGCGTGTTGCCCGCATTATAAGCATTTGCAACAGCTTGCATGACTTTAGCACAGTCTACCAAGGCCTTAAAACTGAGCCTGCCATTTACCACGCGGTAGGTGTTTCCCCTTCTGAAGTAACAAATCCTGGCAGGGACTGGATGCACACGCTGGAAGAAAGCTTAAAGCTGCCACGCGTTGTAGCCTTAGGAGAAACTGGCTTGGACTATTATAGAAAGTTTGGGGATAAGCGCTCCCAAATTGAGCTTTTTATAGCGCAGCTTGAAATCGCTTCAAAGGCTAATATGCCTGTTATTATACACAACAGGAACGCGGGCTCTGAGGTTTTGGCAATACTTGCTGACAGGCTTCCTGAAGCGGGAGGCGTGCTGCACTGCTATTCAGAGGATGCCGAATACGCTCGCATCGCGCTCGACTTAAATCTTTACTTTTCCTTTGCAGGCAATCTCACATATAGAAACGCCCGGAATTTGCACGAGACAGTCTTGTCCCTGCCAAAGGATCGCATCCTTGTAGAATCGGAAAGCCCCTTTATGCCTCCTGCCGCGTACCGTAACAAGAGGAATATGCCTGCATACACTGTTTCTACTGTAGAGTTTATGGCTGAAATGCTTGAAATGGCAACAGAAGAGCTTGCCGAACAGCTTTGGAAAAATAGCTGCGCATTTTTCCGTCTGCCCGAATAACTGTGAACGCGATTTTAGAAAAAAGTCTCTTTCATCCTGTAAAGATAGGGAGCTTAGAGCTTGAAGGAAATCTCTTTTTAGCCCCCGCGGCTGGCTATTCCGACAGCGCATTTAGAAGCGTGTGCGCTGGAATGGGGGCAGCCTTTGCGTATACGGAAATGGTTTCGGCAGAAGCTCTTGCAAGGGGCTCTGGCAAGACAGAAAATCTTATGGCGCGCGCAAAAGGCGAAAAAAAATATGCGGTGCAGCTTTTTGGCTCAAATCCCGCCGCAATGGAAAGGGCTGCCCAAATTGTCCTTGAAAGGACAGACGCCAACTGCATAGACATAAACGCGGGTTGCCCTGTAAATAAAATTGTTAAGACAGGTTCGGGGGCAGCCCTGACAAAAGACTATAAGGCGCTTTTTTTAGTTGTGAAGGCAGCTGTCCTTGCAGCTAAAAGGAGTGCTGAAGCTAAAGGCTTAAAGCCCGTTCCTGTAACGATAAAGATAAGGGCTGGATGGGATGAAAGCTGCCTTACCTGGAAGGAGGCGGCGTTCTCGGCTTTTGAAGCAGGGGCGGCCGCTGTAACACTTCACCCGCGAACAAGGGCACAAGGCTATGAAGGAAAGGCAAACTGGGAACTCATTGCAAAGCTTAAAGAAGCAGCGGTGCGCGAGTTTCCGAATGCGCTAGTATTTGGCTCTGGCGACTTGTTTTCCCCCGAAGACGCGCTTTCAATGCTTAGCCAAACAGCTTGCGATGCTGTTATGTTCGCGCGCGGGGCAATGGGCAATCCCTTTATTTTTAAGCAAGCTCTCTCTTTACTGCAAGGTGGAAAGTGCATTGAAGTTTCTGACACAGAAAGAATAAAGACAGCATGGCAGGAGTTTCTTCTGTTAAAGGAAGCTTTAGGTGAACGGTCAGCTTGCCTTGAAATAAGAAAGCGCTTTTGCGCCTATACAAGGGGCTTAAGGCATTCTGCAAACCTAAGGGAGCAGCTTGTAGGCGGCAAAACTGAAGCGGATTTTCGCAAAATTTTTGAAAGCGCGGGCTACAAGGTGTAAAAGAAAATCGAAAAGCTCGCTCGTTGATTTTTTATTAATTCTCTTTTACAGTGTGCAAAGAATTTTAGTCTATGGAAAAAATAAAGTCGATTGTCTCCTGGAACGTAAACGGCGTGCGCGCCGCAGAAAAGAAAGGCTTTTTAGATTGGCTAAAAGATGAAAAGCCTGACATCTTATGCATTCAAGAGACAAAGGCGGAACGGGCGCAGCTTTCTTCTTCTCTTCTTTCTCCGCGGCTTGAGAATGGCGCGAGCTACAAGTCGTGGTGGCATTCTGCCCAAAAAAAAGGGTATTCGGGGACGGCGATTTTTTCCAAATTTGAGCCTTTAGAAGTTACGCCTTTGGGAATTGATGACTTTGATTGCGAGGGCCGCGTTACAGCGGCGCACTTTGAAGATTTTTCCGTTATTTCCGCTTATTTTCCAAATTCGCAAGAAGGGGGCGCGCGCCTTTCCTACAAGCTTGAGTTTTGCGCTGCAATAAAGGAGTATTGCGATACTCTTGTTACAAGCGGGCGCAACATTATCCTTTGCGGCGACTATAATATTGCGCATAAGCCTATTGACCTTGCAAACCCGCAAAGCAACGAGAAAAACCCAGGCTATTTACCTGAAGAGCGCGCGTGGATGGACGTGTTTACGGCGGCGGGCTACACGGACACATTTAGGGCATTTTGCAAGGATAGCGGAATGTATACGTGGTGGAGTTACCGCTTTAACGCGCGGGAAAAAAACATTGGGTGGCGCATTGACTATCACTGCGTTAATGAGCAATTTATGCCGAAGGTAGAAAGCTCCAGCATCCTGGCAGATGTTTACGGCTCTGACCACTGCCCTGTAAAGCTTACCCTAAAATAAAAGCGGACAAATCCACCATTGCGCCTTTACACAGAATAAAGCCTTTGATAGAATTGCAAGAAAAGCCGGCGTGGTGAAATGGCATACACGGCAGACTCAAAATCTGCTGCCTGCAAGGGCGTGTGGGTTCAAGTCCCACCGCCGGCAA
>CAYYCW010000142.1:0-3712 GCA_964470435.1 uncultured Treponemataceae bacterium | reverse complement strand
CGCCTTCAAGCTTATCCTCAAGACCAATAGGCAGCTGCATCATGTAGGCGTTAAGCCCTAGCTTTTCGCGCAGCTGCATTCGCACCTTTAGCGGATTAGCCCCCGTCCTGTCGCACTTATTTACGAAGGCAATGCGCGGCACGTGGTAGCGCTTTAGCTGCCTGTCAACGGTAATTGACTGCGACTGCACGCCGCCAACCGAGCAAAGCACAAGGATGGCGCCGTCAAGGACGCGAAGCGAGCGCTCAACCTCAATGGTAAAGTCAACGTGTCCGGGCGTGTCAATAACGTTAATAGTATGTTCTTTCCATTTAACCTGCGTCGAGGCAGAGGCGATTGTAATGCCGCGCTCGCGCTCAAGCTCCATGTTGTCCATTACAGCGCCCACGCCGTCCTTGCCGCGCACCTCGTGTATCGCGTGAATCTTGTTGCAATAGAAGAGAATGCGCTCGGAAAGCGTCGTCTTGCCTGAGTCAATGTGGGCGCTTATGCCGATATTCCGCATCTTGGAAATATCAAAAGCCATTTTCTTTTACCTCTCAAGTGTTGTTTTGCAAATGGTGGAATTTAGCGCATTATAGAGAAATTATTGCAAAAAGGTCAAGATAGTTTGCAGTTAACAGAGCTGAGGTGAGCGGAATTCAGAGCTTATAGCTTAGATGCTAGGACAGGGCGCGGCGCAAAATACGCTAAAGCATAAAGTGAAACTTGCTTGCTCGCCTTTGCATTCAAGCTGCCGCATTTCCGGTATATATAAAGCGTGGATACTGTAGAAAAAACAGCAAAAAAGCTTTTTGGCGTAGAATACCTTTATCCTTGGCAGCGCATTGCAATAGCGAATATTCTTGACGCAGCGAATGCGGCTGCAAATGCGCAGTTTGAGGATGTCGGCGCGGATAAAAGCGAAGGCGATGACGAAGAGGAGTCGCTCATCTTTAGGGATGAAGACGGATTTTTGCGCGGCAGGCAGGTTGTAATCCTTCCTACGGGGGCGGGCAAGTCCTTATGTTTTCAGTTGCCTGCAATGATGCTTCCAAAGCCCACGCTCGCCATCTATCCGCTCCTTGCGCTAATGAATGACCAGGTGAAAAAGCTCAGATCTCTTGGAATAAAGCCTGTCTTGTTTAGGGGCGGGCAAACAGAAGAAGAACGGGCAACTCAATTCGCGCGGCTTAAAGAGGAGGATTGCCGCATTATAATAGCGAACCCAGAAATCCTGCATAATAGAAAGATTCTTGGCGCTATTGCAGAGCGCGGGCTTTCCCACATCGCTATTGACGAGGCTCACTGCGTTTCAGAATGGGGCGACACTTTTCGCCCCGCCTACCTTTCTTTAGGCGAGACAATCAAGGCCCTTCGGCCAGACACAGTAACGGCGTTTACAGCAACAGCATCGCCGCCTGTGCTTGCGCGGGTAAAGGAAGTACTTTTTGGTGGCATGGCGCATCTTGTAAGGAGTTCTGCTGATAGGGAAAACCTGGTTTACTCTGTAATTCCTTGTATTTCAAAGGACGCAGCGCTTATACGCCTTCTTTCGCGAGCTGAGCTTCCCGCTGTTGTCTTTTGCGGAACGCGCAGGGGAACTCAGCGGCTTGCAGGCTTGCTTATTGACTCCTTCCCTACCCGAAAGATTCGCTATTACCATGCTGGGCTTAATAAGGAAGAGCGAATTAATGCGGAGCAGTGGTTTTCAGGAGGCGGCGACATTCTTTGCGCAACCTGCGCTTGGGGTATGGGCGTTGACTTGGCGAACATTCGCACTGTAGTACACTATGACCCGCCTGCTACAGCAGAATCCTACTTGCAAGAAGCAGGTCGCGCAGGCAGAGACGGGCTTATTTCAAAGGCTATCCTTTTGTGGAGCGAGGACGATAAAAAAAAGCTTGAAGCGCTTGAAGGAAGCTCCAAGATGAGGGCTGCCGCTCTTATAGAAATGGCTGAAAGCGGAGAATGCCGCCGCGAGGTCCTTCTTAAAGCACTTGGAGAGCGTGGATTTCCTGACGCGCCAATGCCCGACGGCGAAAAAGAGAAAGCTTGCTCTGGCTGCGATATATGCAACAACAGCGCCTTTTTTGCGCCAAAAGAAAAGGAACTTGCTATAAACTTTATTAAAAGGAACAAAAGGCGCTTTGCGGCTTATCAAGCAGCGCGGCTACTTTGCGAAGAGGCAAACGCGGCGGCGCTCGCGCAATGCGGAAGCCTTATCTGGCAGTCAAAAGACTTTGCGGTGACCATTAAAAGCTTAAAGCAAGAAAAAAGGCTAAAAGAATGCCGCTTTTTTTGGAAGGGCAAGCTCACTGCGCCGCGTGCGTAAACATAGCCCAACGGCTCAAAGGTTAGACGCTTTACTCGTTTTTTGTTGAGGAGAAGATAGATAGCCTTGGATAAGAAAAAGCCGCTGCGCGAAATCTTTTTTTTAGTTTTCTCCTTCTCCTCCTTTTTTTATAGGAAGAAGTGTAGAAAACCATGTTCAAAATAAAAAGAATAACTACAGCGGCTCCGATTACCTCAGGAGAGAATATGACAGATGTAAGCAGGGATAAGGTTTCGCCCAAGCTCATTTCCATGTTTTGATTATCGGCATAAAACAAAAATCCTTAAAAGGAAAGGTTTTTTCTGGTAAGTATTAGCTAAAACGCTGTTTGGACATTGCCTGCTTTTCAGCAGCATCCTTTGCTGCCTCAAGGGAGCTAAGCTTGTATACTATGATAAAGCCTGTAAGCAGCAATGCGGCGCAAAGAAGAATGCCAAAGCCTGAAGGAAGGCCTGGATAAACCTCGCGCAGGGAGCCTAAAAGAAATCCTAGTATTATCATAAATGAGGGTTTTGGAAAGTTTCGCATTGCAAGCTGCAAAAGCTTTGTAAGGCAGAAAATGCCTGCAATTCCACCTGCGCAGATTGGAATGAGCGAAAGGAAATTGCGCGAAGAAAGCGCTTCTAGTACTGGCTGATATAGTCCCAGTACAAGCAAAAGGTAGGTTGTTGAAATGCCTGGCAAGATAAGCCCTATGGAAACGGCAATGCCTACAAGGAATTGCGAGATCAGCGAGAGCGCGTTTTTTTCAAGGCTTAACGTGATCGCGTTTTCGGGGATAAAGTCAATGGAAAAGACAATGGCTACTCCAATCGCGATATATATAATTGAAAGAAAGTCAAAGCCTTCTGTCTTTGCCTTTCTGAACATCATGGGTATAGTGCCAATTACAGCGCCTAAAAAGAAATACATTGCTGCGATAAAAAAGCGCCCTATAAGCCATTCAAGCGGGCGGGCGGCGATTAAAATACCCAATACGCCGAAAATACAAAAAACCAGCAAGTAGAAAAAGGCTTGCCTTCTTTCGGGCTTGGAAAAAAGGGCGGGCACTGCTCCTATAAGCCTTTCGTATTCGCCTAAAATCATAGCCATTGAGCCGCCCGAAACGCCGGGCACCATCATGGAAGCGCCAACAATGAAGGACTTGACCGCGAGCATTATCATGGCGCAATAATAGCGAAAAAAAGCAGCCAATGCCAATAGAGCCAATATCTTTTGCGAAAAATCGCGCAGCTTATCTGAGGGTAGGGAGTGCTCGTAGGTGGTAGTAGACTGCTTGCTAAACTCCACAGGCTCCAAACTTTTGAATACTTGACAGTCCGAGTTTTTTTCGCTATGGTACACTTGCGTTTTGGAGCGGTGTCCGAGCGGTTTAAGGAGGCGGTCTTGAAAACCGTT
>CAYYCW010000141.1:0-3750 GCA_964470435.1 uncultured Treponemataceae bacterium | reverse complement strand
CCCTTCTTTTCTAAGCGTTTCGCAAAGTTCAGCGGGAAATATATCTTCAAGCTTTCTAGCGCTTTCAGCCTGGATGGGCGCACAAAATAGGATGACTACTGCAAAAACAGTAAACAGGGCTTTTTTCATATTGTCTTTCTTTGCCTTCTGGTTAAAATCAGCGAGTTTTGTATAAAACGCGTACTTGTTTATACAAGCCATCGCCTTCGCTTTTAGTTTCAATATCGGCAATATCATTTAGGCTTGTATGAATAAGGCGGCGTTCAAATGGATTCATAGGCCCAAGCAAAATAGAGTTCCTAGTTGTTCTTACGCGGTCAGCCGTGTTATATGCAAGGCGTACAAGCGTTTCCTCCCGCTTAAGCCTATAATTTTCACAGTCAAGGACTACCCGCGCATTTCCCGCGCCAAGCTTGGAGGCATACGCGTTTGCAATAAGCTGCAGCGCGTCTAGATTCTTGCCCCTTCTGCCTATTAAAATTGAAAAGTTAGGTGAAATAAGTCTAAGAATGAGCTTTCTTTCTTCCCTAGAAAGAATTTCTACGCTAATTTCATAACCCATCTTGGTAATAAGGGAAGATAAAAAGTCAATCATTTGGCTTTCAAAATTATTCCGCGCTTCAGGATCTTCAAAGATTTCTTTTTCTGCATTAAAGGCGCCCTGCTTAAGATTGTGTCCCTCGTTTTTCACGCGTGAAAGAGTTTCTTCAGGATTGGCTACGTTTTCATCAGTATAAACGCGAATGCGCACAAAGCCTTTTTTGAAAATCGAATTTTTTTGCACTTCAAGAATTTCTACGTCAAACTCATCCTGTTCAAGCCCGAGTTCGGCGCAAGCGTTTTCAACAGCTTCTTTTTCTGTTTTTCCTTCAAACTCGTATGTCACTCTATTCTCCTTAATCGGCAAGCAAAGCCTTTAAGCATTAATCTTGCCTTATTTTCTTTTTGCTTTTGTCTTGTCATGCTTTTTAGCGCCAGGAAACCTTACGCTGTTCTTGCCCACTGAAACTTGGACAGCCTTTTTGCCGTGAAGCATTTTATTGATTATAATCTGCTGGACTAGGGTAAGAAGGTTTGAACAAATCCAGTAAATGAGCAGCCCTGAAGGCGCGTTATAAAATATAAAGAAGAAAATTAGAGGCATTCCGTACATCATAAATTTCATTGAACCCGCCTGGCCTGAGCCCGTGCCGGGCTGAGTGATTTTTCCAAAGATAAGCTGCGAAATTACGTAAATGATAGGAAGCATCCTCACTTGGTTTCCAAGCCCAAAAGGAATGCTAAAGCCTAGCGTGTAGACAGAATCCCCCTTTGAAAGGTCTGAAATCCAGCCAGGAATGAACATGGCACCTCGGAATTCAAAGTAATTGTTAAAAAGGTTAAACATAGCAAAAATCAGCGGTAGCTGAATTAAAAGAGGAAGGCAGCCTGAAAGCGGATTGTAGCCTGTTTCCTTGTATAGCATTGCCATCTCTTCATTTATTTTTTGCTGGTTACCTGCGTGCTTTTCTTGTATTTCCTTTATCTTGGGCTGAAGCTCCTGCATTTTAAGCGTTGATTCAGAGCTTTTGCGCGTGAGTGGAAATATAATGATGCGCATTAGAATGGTCATTAAAATGATTGAAATTCCCCAATTTGGAATAACCCTATGGAACATTTCCATAATCCATTTGAGCGCAATTTCAAGCGGGGCTAAAATACCTGAGCTTTCAACAGCTTGGTTTAAGTTTTTCCCAGAAATTCCAAAGGGATTGTTATCAGGATAATTATAGGAAGCAAGCGGCCTTTCTGTTCTGGGGCCCGCGTAAATGTGCCAAATATCTGTAACGGAAGAATCACTAAACGCGGGGCGGGCAAGGAAGAGCCTAGCCGCACTTTCTCCTTCTTTGCCCGTGACAGTTGAATACTTGGCATTTTCCAGCTTAAACTCAGGGACAGCAATCAGCGCAAAGTACTTGCTTATAACGCCCGCCCACTGGAATTCTGCTTCCACATCCCTTGTTTGCCCTTCGGAAAGGTTAACCCGCCTTTGCTTTCCGTTTTCCATATAGTGAAAGCGCCTATAGTCATAGCGGTCGCGGCCTGCATCCCATTCGGGGCCTATTTGGGGTGATGTTGCCAAAGTGTAGGCAAAGCCATTGAAATTTAAGCCTTCAAAGCCTTCCTTCCCGTCAATGGTTATGGCAAGCTCGAACATGTAATCATCGGGCTGGAAAGTGTACTGCTTTGCAAGAATAAAGGATGCGTCCTCACCATCATTACCTTTAATTGCAAACTCGGCGTAAAAGCCTATTGAAGTGTCGCTTATTCGCCTAACATTAAAAATCCTGTCTACGGGCGCGCCGTCAGCGTCCCCAAACATGACGGAAAATGCCCTGCGCTCTCTTGTAGCAAATTCTGCCATTTCTATCGCCTGCCCGTTATCCTCTTTTATTAGAAAAGAGAGAATATCGCCGCCTCGGTTTGTAAAGGTTACCTTTACAAGATCTGTTTCAATCACATAGTGTTCTTCTACGAGGGAATCTTGCTCTTCTTCGGCAAGGCTTTCGCTTATTGTGCTTCTGCCGTCTGGTTTAGAAATTGAAGGCTCGGCTTGCCGCTGAGTGGGTTCAGGGCTTATGTTTTGAGTTTCTTGCGGGGGGTAAAAATACCTTTGCAGGGAAAGCCCTACTATAATAACGAGCGATGAAAGAATTACAGCAATTATAGTGTTCTTGTCCATGCTTTAAGAAGACTCCTTGTCAAAGTGTTTATGGCAGGGGATCGTAGCCGCCCTTGTGGAACGGATGGCACCTTAGCAGGCGCCTTATGGCTAGCCACGTGCCCTTTGCAGCCCCGTATTTTTTTATAGCATTGTAGGCGTACTCTGAGCAGGTGGGAATATACCTGCACGAAGGCGGCAACGCAGGCGATACAAAGCGCCTGTAAAAGGCTATAAGAGCGCAAAGCAACTTGGTAAAAGCGTTCATGCAGTGTTTTTTAACGGGCGACTGCCCAAAGGCAATGGGAGGCCAAGTAAAAAAAACGATCAAGCCATAAGCCCTGCTTTTTTGCATAGAATTTCAAATTGGAATAGCCTGTCAGAAAACTTATCCTTTTCTGGAAAAAAAAGAAAAACAATGTCAAATCCTTTTTTTAGGCGAAAGCTGTTCAGGCGGAAAACCTCCCTGCCCAGCCTGCGCGACCTATTCCGCTTTACGGAGTTGCCGTATTTTCTTGGGAAGGTAAACATAACCCTGTTTTCACCAGTTCCGTTCGGCAATACAAAAATTTTCGCGCCGCTACAGCTTGCCTTTTTTCCGTCCTTGAACACAGCTTGAATGTCAGCATAACGCTTTAGCCTGTTCCCTTTGGAAAACGTAAATCTCTTCAATCTTCTTAAAAACGCAAGCTATCAGGCTTTCCAAGCTATAGCAAGCCTTAATATGGCTTTTTTTCGTCAGAAACGGTTAGCTTGTACCTGCCCTTCGCTCGGCGGCGCTTGAGGATAAGCCTTCCTCCCCTTGTAGACATTCTTGCCCTAAAGCCAAATTTCCTTGTACGCTTTGTCCTGCTTGGCTGGTATGTTCTCTTCACCTAAAAACTCCTTAAAAATATTGCGGCTAAAGTATACAAGGGCTTGCCGATGAGGTCAAGGCAAGCTAACACAAGGATAAGTATGCTTTGCAGCGAAAACACCGCGCGGCGGCAATAAAATGGAGCATACCGGAATCGAACCGGTTACCTATTGATTGCGAACCAATCGCTCTA
>CAYYCW010000140.1:0-3782 GCA_964470435.1 uncultured Treponemataceae bacterium | reverse complement strand
CTAAGAACTAAGAACTAAGAACTAAGAACTAAGAACTAAGAACTAAGAACTAAGAAGCCCAGTATCTTTTTCCCGTCAAACTGTGTATGCTAAACGTTATGAAAGGTTTTGCCGCGATCTTCTCTAAACGCTATCCTATTGGCAAGTTACCTTTTTCTAGGCTAGGGACTTTATATACTGAAGATGAAAAAAAATGCCTCCTGCGCTAGCAAGATTCTTTTTATCTACATTGCTAAGGAAATGTTTCTTTATTTTTTTGTGCTTTTCCTTTTTTTCTTCTTTATCTTCTTTATAAATCAAATTCTCCTTTTGGCGGAAGATGTGCTTTCTAAGCATGTGCCGATTAAGGATGTAGCCCGCCTTATTTTTTATTCCCTGCCTTCGATTATATCGACATCGGCCCCCTTTGCAGCCCTTGTAGGCATTTTAATGTCTACTGGCCGCCTAGTTTCAGACAAGGAATTTCTTGCGGCGGCTGCACTAGGCTTTTCGACGCGCTTTCTTTTTTTTCCTGTCCTTGTTTCGGGCATTGCAATTTCTGTTGGCTCATTCATTGTGAACGACATTTTTTTGCCGCTTGGCTCAATCCGCTTTAACCGCCTGCGCAGAGAAATTGTAGCTTCATCGCCCGCCCTTGAGCTTGAATCAAACGCGATTGCAAAAAACCAGAGCGCGGTCATTGTTTCAGGGAACATTAGCGGGAATACAATGGATAAAATCCTTGTAATCGATTCTGGGTCCGCGGGCGAACGGCGCGTGATTTCAGCCCCTGGAACTGCAATTGAAGACTCAACAGATCCTGCCGTCCTAATGAGCCTAAAGATGAAGGACGCTGCCGTTTTCACCTTTAAGAACGATAGCACAGGTGACTTTGACGTGATTGCATCCGACACTCTTACCTACAACCTTCTTTTTCAAAACCTATTTGGCTCAAGTTCGGGAAGTATAACGCCGCGCGAAATGAGCTCGCGCGACTTGTACCGCGACCTTAAGATAAAGGAAGCTGAGTTTGCAGCCCAAAATAAAAAACCTGACAGAACGCTTAATATGTGGCGCATGGAGTTTAACAAAAAGTTTTCTGTGCCGCTCGGTGCCCTCTTTTTTTCAATACTTGCCTTTGGGCTAGGCCTTGGTGCAAAGACAAACGGGCAGGCGACGGGCTTTATTGTAGGCCTTCTTATAGCGGTTGCCTACTGGGTTTTGCTTGTGGGCGGCCAAACGTTGAGCTTGCGCCTTTCGTTTAACGGCATTGTTACAATGTGGCTTCCAAACGCGGTTGTTTTTCTTGCGGGACTTTCCGTCCTTTCAGTTAGGATTGCAAAGTGAACAGGTTTCAAAGATACCTTTTAAGTCAGTTTGTTCCTGTTTGCCTTGTAGCCCTCATCTTCTTTATTTTAATACTTGAGCTTGTAGACCTTTTTGCAAACCTTTGGCGCTATCTTGCAAACGATGCGTCTTTCCTTGATGTTTGCCGCGTTCTTCTTCTTTATGTGCCCAAATGTATTTCTTATTCCATGCCAATAGCTGTTCTTTTTGCGGCGTCGTATACAATTGGCAACATGTATGCGCAAAACGAGCTTACAGCTATTTTTTCTTCAGGTTATCCCCTTTTTGCGCTTACGTTGCCGCTTCTTGTGGCAGGGCTTTTGCTGTCAGCGGGAATGTTCTTTTTTGAAGACAGGATTGTAATACATACACTTGTAAAAAAGAATGAGCTTAACCGCATTCTCACTCGCTCTGATACTTCGCTTAGCAATGCGAATATTGTTGTAATGGATGACAGCGGCACAGTAATCTACACTGCGCAATATTACCGCGACTCAGACCAAAGCCTTCATGACCTTTTTATAGCTGTGCGTGATGAAGAGGGAAATCTAGCGGCTGTTATTAGCTCAAGATCAGCAAGATGGGATGGGAAAGCGTGGCTTCTTTCAGAGCCAACCGCCTTTGCCGCAAAAGGTTCAAGCCTTTCGCCTATGGATGCCTCCACGCTTGTGTTTGACGAGGAGCCAGAGCTTTTTCGCCGCAATGTTACTTCGGTAGACGAGCTTCCAGTATCTGAGGCGGGGCAGTACATAGAAAACTTGCGCCGCGCTAGCCAGCCCTACGCTGAAGCTCTTGCAAACTATTATAGAAGATTTTCATTTCCGCTTACAATCTTTGTGGTTTTGTTTTTTTCTGTTTCCCTTGCAGGTCGCTTCAAAAAAAATATCCTGCTAATGAGCCTTCTGTTAAGCCTCACTGTAGCTGTTTCTTATTATGTCCTTCAGATGGTTACAATGCTTCTTGCAAAATGGGAATATATATCTCCTGCGGCAGGGGCATGGCTTCCTCTTGCGGTTTTTGGAACATCCGCTTTTGGCGTCTTAAAGACAGCAAGGACTTAAGGCATGGGAAAGCTTGATAAGGATTTTAGTATTGAGCATAGGGATGCTTCATGCCGCGCAAGAACGGGTAAGCTAGAGCTTCCACACGGAATTGTAGAGACGCCCGCTTTTATGCCTGTGGGCACTAGGGCAACAGTAAAGGCTATTACCAATGAATGGCTTGAAGAGCTAGGCTTTTCCATTATCCTTGCAAATACATATCACCTTTATCTAAGGCCAGGCGAGGAGGTGATAAAAGCGGCAGGCGGGCTTCACGGCTTTTCAGGCTGGCAAAGGAATTTTTTAACTGATTCAGGCGGCTTTCAGGTTTTTTCCCTTTCAGCTTTAAGGAAGATCACGCAAGAAGGGGCCTTTTTCAAAAGCCACATTGACGGCTCAAGCCACTTTCTTTCGCCCGAAAAGGTTGTAGCGTTGCAAGCTTCCTTTGCAAGCGACATTCAAATGCAGCTTGACGTTTGCACACCTTACGGCATTGAAAGACATGAAGCGGAAAAAGCCTTGCGCATAACAGCAGATTGGGGAATAAGAGCTTATAAGGCGTGGCGAGAAACCCCGGAAAGCTATTGCGGCAAGCTTTTCCCGATTGTGCAGGGGAACTTTTTCCCTGACTTGCGAAAGGAAAGCGCAAGTTTTACCGCATCCCTTGACACTGCGGGTATTGCAATAGGCGGGCTTTCCGTAGGCGAGCCTGCTGAGCTTTTTTTTGAATACCTTGCCCTTACAGCAGGCTATCTTCCTGAAGAGCGTGCAAAATACGTTATGGGGATAGGCTCGCCTGACTATATCCTTGCAGCAATTTATAACGGAATTGATCTTTTTGACTGCGTCTTGCCAACCCGCAATGCAAGAAACGGTTCGCTTTTCACGCGGGACGGGCCCGTTTCAATAAAAAGGGAAGAATACCGTGCTGACTTTTCTCCGCCCGATCCTGAATGTGGTTGCCGCGTATGCCGAAAATACACTAAAGCGTACTTGCGCCATCTTTACAAGAGCGGGGAAATGCTTGCATCAATTCTTTTAACATATCATAATCTTTTCTTTATAAATCAGCTTGTAAAGGATGCCCGCGCTGCAATACTGGAGGACAGCTTTGCTTCCTTTAGACAAAGCTTTATGGATAGATATTTTAGCTCTGCCAAATAGACTTATAGGGAGGAAAAAATGAAAAGTAGTTTTGCCAATTCAAGATTTTTGGGAATTTTGCTCATTTTTGCTCTTGCAGCCTTATTTCCGACATTGATTTTAGCGCAAGAAGCAGCTCAGCAGGATGGAGCTTCGGCACAAAATGAGCCGTCGCGCAGGGATATTCTTAACTATGCGCTTGACTCTGAAGTAATTGCCCTTATCGATGAGCTTATAAAAGAAGAAAACACAGAATACAACGAAGAGCTCTAC
>CAYYCW010000139.1:2563-3796 GCA_964470435.1 uncultured Treponemataceae bacterium | reverse complement strand
GCCCTTTATGCTTATCGCATTGTTGATGCAAACAATAAAAGCCCTAAAGACGATGAATGGGAATATTCTAATTGGGTAAGAAACTCCACAGAGGACGCTATAGGCTATACATTTGGGAATTATAAGCCTGCGCCTGGAGACTGGGGCATAATCGTTACGCCTGATGACATACGCTATACCTATATTTGGGGGACAGACTTCAAAGCTACAAACGGGGAATCCTTTTCAGACACGCAAATTGAATACTTTATCAATGCCGCTACAGAGGATATAGCGCGTAGGCTAGACATAACAATAAGAAAGAAAAAATGCCGCTGCCTTGCAGTTGAAAGAGGTTTAGAAAAGGGCACGGAATATGACATTGACGAAGGGCTTTATGACTTTCGCTTTGCCCGTATTTCGCGTTACGGCCTTATAAAAACTAGGCAAAAGCCAATTATCGCACTGCACAAACTAAGCCTTTTAAGCCGCTTATCTCAAGCTAGAGAATTAACGAGCAAGGTTGTTGTTGACAAAACAAAAGGGCTTTTGAAGTTAATGGAGCGCCCTATAAAGCCTACAGAAACAAGCTCTGCAATACAAACTTCAGTAGGCATGTATGGCAATCAAACCATAGAAGCGCACTTATTCTACTCGATTGATTACGACGCAGGCTATGAAACTTCGGACGATGTGCCAGATGATTTGCGCGAAATTGTGGCAAAGCAGGCGGCTGTTCACCTTATGAACATCATAGGGGACGGACTTATGTCAGGCTTTGCTTCAAGCTCTTTAAGCATGGACGGATTAAGTGAATCGTTTTCAAGTACGCAGTCGGCAACAAGCGCATATTTCGGCGCAAGGATAAAGGAATACAAGGACGACATAGACATTTTTATTCAGCAAAAACACAACAAGTTCGGGCATATCCCGCTTGGGTGTCTTTGATGGCAGTTATTAAAAAAAATTTAAAAACTTATGGAGGGGAATATGACTGGATTAAAGGAGAAAATTAAAAAGGGACTTACAGGTGAAATTGCTAATACTATCGCTTGGATTTTAGCGCTTGCATCCCTTGCAGGTAATATGGCGATAGGTCTTTTTTTTGAAAATGTATCTGGAGCTATTGTATCGCGCATTGCTTCTTTAGGCGGCTTTTTTCTAGTTTACGCCTTTCTTACAGGCGAGCTTTTAAAAAAGAGTGAAGCATTAGAAGAAGCCACAAAGCAAAGTGAAGAACTCGCAGCGCAAGCT
>CAYYCW010000139.1:0-2463 GCA_964470435.1 uncultured Treponemataceae bacterium | reverse complement strand
CCGCAGCGGAAGCTTCTAACAACGCTGTTAATGAGGCTGAAAAGGATAATGAAGCCGAAGAAGAGAAAGCAGCAGAATGTAGCGACAGTACAGGAACAGAAACAAAAGAAGGCGCGGAACTCGCAGCGGAAACTGAAACCGCAACGGAAACTGCAAGCGAAAGCGCAGCTGCAAACGAAAACACCGAAACAAGCGAAAGCGCAGATACAAGCAAGAATGCCGAAGCGGGCGAGGCTGAAAAGGATAGCGAGCCTAAAGAAGAGAAAGAAGCCGAAAGTAGCGACAATGAAGAGACAGAAACAAAAGAAATTGCGGAAACAGAATTAGTCCACGATGAGCCTATAGAAAGCACGGATACAGAAAACGCAGGGGAAGCTACAAGCGAAAATGCAGCGCAAGCTTCTAGCGAAACAGCAGCAAAAGCTACAAGCTCAAGCGCGGCTTCAAGCAAAACAACAACAGGAAACAATAAGGCTGATAGCTCTACCACTAAAACCGCAAACGCAACAAGCGCTAAAAGCACAAGTGCTAGTTCCACAAAAACAACAGAGGCTGCAAAGGCCGAAAGCAGCGAGGCTTGCGAAACTTGCGGGCAGTCGGAGTAATGCATGGTTACTGCCTACATTTCGTCCCTTATAGCTAACGCTTTATTGCTTGGAGTTTTCATCATTCTAATGGTGTGTATGCAAGAATTTATGCTTGAGACTGTACTAGGAATTGTTTTAACACTTCTTGCATTTACAAGCACGGCTCTTATAGTTTTTTCGCTTTTACAAAGCGATGGGCTATTGCGGAAAAAGCAAGGGGGTAGGCAGTAATGGCTATAGTTTTGCAAAAGCCGCTGAAAAGCAGATTAAGCAAACTAAAAGCGCTTTTGTCGAGTACAGCGGCAATGCATTTTTCTTACATTTTATCTTTTAGCGCAAACATTGGGCTAATTATCCTTGCGCGGGAGTATGTGGAGGCTACTGTGGCAGGAATGATTTTATTTCTTGTTGTATTTATGAGCGCGGCGTTTTCGCTTTTTTGGTTTCCCCGCAATAAAGATATTGGGGAAAAATTAGAGGAAACGGCAAAAAATCACAATGAAATAATACTTAATGCCAGTGCAATTCGGGGAAATCCTACTCTTTCCTATGATGGCGATGACGGTTTTTTAAAATTTGTTAATTCAGTCAAGTGGAAAAAGGAAAGAAGGCTTTAAGGAGACGGCGGCTATATGGGACAGGGATTAGGCGAAAATTCACCAGTTACATTAACTCTAGGCAAATCTAACTATGAGGCAATGATAACCCGACACGGGCAGTGGGTGCGTTGGCGGATAGCTGAAAAATGCCCTTGCACAAGGCAAGATACCGGACAGCCAGATATTCACTGCCCTAAGTGCGCAGGGCTTGGAGTTACATATAGCTGCCAAAAAACACGGACTGTAACAAAAACCGCTCTTTGTAAAGACGATTCAGGCATTGTTGAAATCGAAGAGGAAGCTGGCTCATATATGCTTGAAAGCGTTTATGACCAAAATGGCAATGTATACCCAAACGCTAGAAAGCTAGGCCCTTACGTTCTTTTAGGCAATGAGCCCCCAAAAAAAGGCATTTACGTTACAGCGGTACTCACAGAAAAAGTGATGAAAACGCTAGAAAGCGCAGAATGTGAAACTTTAGGCGCGGGCTATTATCGAGTGCCAGGCTTGCAAAGCTCTAAAAAGGGCGAAATTGATGAACTTTACCACACAGCGCCAGGGGATATTGAAGATATAGAGCAAATAATTGACGCGGCGGGCAAAAAATGGGAGTTTACCGAACTTAGGCAAGATACTTTTCTTTTAGGCAGGGATAATCTTGTAGTTGCTGTTACAGGGGAGGCTAAAGTCGGTGAATCAATGACATGGCAAGCGGCAACGGCAATAGTTGGTAAGGCCGTTGTTGGAGATGCAATCACAGAGGATAAGCCGAAAGAG
This sequence comes from uncultured Treponemataceae bacterium, assembly GCA_964470435.1. Taxonomy (GTDB): domain Bacteria; phylum Spirochaetota; class Spirochaetia; order Treponematales; family Treponemataceae; genus Avitreponema. Next base: position 500 of record CAYYCW010000139.1, on the reverse strand, counting down.
CCTTTAACCGCTAAGGGGATAAGCTATATTCCGCCTTTTGTCTTTGTGCTACTAAACCAGAACCTTTCAAAGACAGAGGAAGCTATAATGCAAGACTTAGGCGGGGATGCTGTAGCTACATATCCATATTCTTATGACGTAGCCAACGATGACATTCTCACTGTGTTAAGCGGCACGTACACGCAAAAAAGCGTAATAACAAAAAGAAAAACGCAATATGACGTAATACCTGCATATTTTGTTGGTGAAATAATTTCTTGCACAGGCAAAAACCATGAATACAGGCAAGGCGCGGATTTTCTTTTAGTAGGTTCAAACTACATAAAGTGGATTTCAGACCATAGGCCAAAAGACGGCGAAACATACTCGCTTTCTTATAGGGTTTTTCCAACTTACAAGGTTGTAAAGGCAATCCCGCAAATAAGAACAAGCGAAAATCAAAGAATGCCCAAAAAGGCGGTTGTTAAGCTGTATGACACATACGGTGAAGCAAGGAGAGT
>CAYYCW010000138.1:0-3820 GCA_964470435.1 uncultured Treponemataceae bacterium | reverse complement strand
TGCAATGGATTCAGTTTCGCAAACGCTTTCAAAAAGCGTTGAAGAAATTTCGCTATATGTTTCTAAGATTACAACGGATATAGATGACATGCACCTTGCGGTGGAGGAGCAAAGCTCAGCTCTTACAGAAACCTCCTCTACAATAACACAGATTGCGCAAACAATAGAAAGCTTAAGTAACCAAATTGAAAGCCAATCAACTGCCGTAGCGCAGTCTTCATCGGCGGTGCACCAAATGCTTTCCAACATAAATACAATTTCTTCTAACCTTTCAAGGGCTTCTTCAAGCTTTGCAGACCTTAAGACGGACGCGTCTGCTGGCAGGGAAAGCATAGGCAATGTACAAGAGCTTGTCTTAAACCTTTCACGACAATCGGACTCCATACTAGAAGCTAACGAAGTAATAAACTCCATTGCAAACCAGACTAACCTGCTTGCCATGAACGCGGCTATAGAGGCTGCGCACGCGGGAGACGCGGGAAGGGGCTTTACTGTTGTGGCAGATGAAATACGAAAGCTTGCAGAAGATTCAGCTGAGCAGTCAAGGACAATAGCCTATGGCCTTAAGGAGGCTGTTACGGCTATTGACAATATTGCAAATGCTACAAGCATTGCAGACAGTGCCTTTGATTCTGTTGCTTCAAGGATTGAGGCGGTCACGGCCCTTGTAAGCGCAATTAGCTTTTCCATGAGCGAGCAAAATGCAGGTAGCCGCCAAGTTATTGATGGGCTAACCAATATTGAAAACATTACCGCCAAAATTAGAAGCGATGCCATAGAAATGAATAGCAGTACTTCTGCTATCCTTAATGGGATGGGCCGCCTTGCGGGCGTTTCGCGCCACGTTCAGGATAGGTCAACTTCCATAGCAGGCGCGGCTGACACTATAAACGGGGCTGTTGCAAAGATTATTGTAAACAGCAATACAAACAGCAGCGCCATAGACATCCTTGTTGACATAACCTCAAAGTTTAAGCTGTAATTGCGTATGCGAGCGCATCCACCCTATCGCGGAAATGCCATTTAAAAGAATCGGCTGCTTGCTAAGGGTTTACCCTTTTTTTTAGCAAGCTGAGTATTTGCTCCTTTGAATATAGTTGTCCGCTATTTATGCCGGGGCAAGATTGCGCTTCCTTTTCCCAACATTCCCTGCTTTGAAGGATAGAAGGCCAAAAAGGATATGTTTCGCATTGGATGGGGCGTGCTTCGTATGCAAGGCAGCCACCGCTCCACAGTATACAGTCGTAGTTTTCCTTTTCCTTTAGGCAGAGGCGCTCTTCCTCATCCCCCGAAGGAGAGATAACTGTAACGCGGCGGCAGTACGCTTTAATAAACGCATCCCGCTCCATCCTTGCCCAAGATACAAGGCGGTCTAGGTCTTGCTTTGTAAGGCTTACAATGCCCGGTTCAAGGCGGCAACAAGCAGAACACCTTTTGCACTGGAAGCGCAAGCCCTCGTCAAAAAATCTTGTATCTTCTTTACACACTGGGTTACTTTATCGGCTTATAGCAAGCTGGTAAAAAGCCCTTTTAGCTAAGGAAACCTCCGCCCTCCCCAGCGAGGAGATGGTCTATCCTGGTAGGAAAGCTAAGAGCTGATGGGTTATTGTAACAGCTTCTTAAACCTGGACAGCGGGGTATATTATCGATATATTTATGCTATGAAGGGCTCTTTTTCGTTAGCTTTGGCATTTTTTACCCTGTGCCTTTCCCTTTTTTTTGCCTCTTTCGCTTCAACTAGAGCGTCCGAGGTTACCTTTGTTGATATTTCTGGGGACTGGATACTTTCTTCTATAGACTACGATCCTTCGCGCTACGAGGGATACGCGGGCGCGCAGCAGTACCTTGACAATTTAGCGTCATCTGGAGAGGGCGTAAGCATTATATTTTCTGCAGAAAAAAGCGGAGAAAGGAAATTTTCCGTTTCGGGCTTTTCGGGCGTAAACTCCTATAGCGGCTCTATTTCCTTTTTAGGCGAAAGGCTTATAGAAAAGCCGCTTGCTGTAACGCTCGCATCGGGTCCTGAAAATGCGCAGCGCTTTGAACGCTTTTTACTTCAAACGCTTAACGAGACTACTTCCGCCCGCCTTTTGGAAGGTGGCAATGTTCTTGAGCTTTTAGGTGAAGGCGGCATACACAGACTAGTCTTTAGGCGCTTTAGACTTGAAGGCACAGCTTGGACGCTTGTGGAATACAATAGTGGCAGAGCGCTTCAGTCTATTCGCTCGCGCAATGTTCCTAGCATTGCCTTTGGCGACGGCGAACGCTTTTCTGGCTCAACGGGCGTAAACCGCATGCTAGGCTTTTATTCAAGCGATTCAGCTTTGCGCTCACTTTCCTTTTCTACAATATCTACTACAAGGATGGGCGCTCCAAGCGACGAGATAGCCGCGCTGGAATCGCTTTTTGTCAAATGCCTTGAAAGAACATCAGCATATAGGATTTCCGCTTTCTCGCTAATCTTATTGTCTAGCGATGGGGAAAGCTTGCTTGTGTTTTCCCGGGCAAGGTAAAGGAAAGCTGCATGAGCTATAGGATTGAGCGAGACTCGATGGGGGAAGTGCAAGTTCCTGCGGACAAGTACTGGGGAGCGCAAACGCAGCGCAGCCTTCAAAACTTTAAGATAGGGGCGGGGCTTGAGCCTATGCCTGCTGAAATTATTAGGGCGTTTGGCATAATAAAGAAAGCTTCAGCCATTGCCAACCATTCGCTTTTGCCAAGCCGAATGACTAAAGAAAAGATGGAAGCGATTGTAGCCGCCTGCGATGAAGTAATTTTTGGCACGCTTGACAGCCACTTTCCGCTTGTTGTCTGGCAAACTGGCAGTGGCACGCACACCAACATGAACGCCAACGAAGTTATTGCTAACCGCGGTAACGAAATTGCAGGATGCTCTCTTCTTCATCCAAACGATGACGTGAACATGAGCCAATCATCCAACGACACCTTTCCTTCCGCAATGCACATTGCAGCGCTCCTTTCTATAGAAGATAAGCTTTTGCCCGCGCTTGAATCACTTGTTGCTACATTTTCGCTCCTTGAAGCGGAAAATGCTGACATCTTAAAAAGCGGCCGCACTCACTTGCAAGACGCCGCGCCCATTCGCTTTTCGCAAGAAATAAGCGGCTGGAGAACATCCCTTGAAAGAGACAAGGAAATGCTTATAAAAGCGCTTCCCGGCTTAAAGGCACTTGCGTTAGGTGGTACTGCTGTAGGAACGGGGCTTAATGCACCAGAAGGCTTTGGACAAAGGGCGGCGGAAGAGATTTCTTTGCTTACGGGGAAGGAGTTTTACAGTGCTGAAAACAAGTTTGCGTCACTTGCAAGCAAGGGGGAGCTAGCATTCGCGCACGGGGCGCTAAAAGCCCTAGCCTGCGATATGATGAAAATAGCAAACGATGTTCGCTGGCTTGCTTCAGGACCTAGAAATGGGCTTGGTGAAATCACAATACCAGAAAACGAGCCCGGCTCTTCCATTATGCCCGGCAAGGTGAATCCCACGCAATGCGAGGCTGTAACGATGGTGGCAGTGCAAGTTATTGCAAACGACGTAGCTGTTGGCATGGCTGCAAGCCAGGGAAATTTTCAGCTTAACGCATTTATGCCTGTCTGCATTTATAACTTTTTGCAGTCCGCGCGCTTGCTTGCAGATTCAATCACTTCTTTTAACAAAAACTGCGCTACAGGCATAAGGGCAAACCACCGAAAGATGCGCTCCAACTTGGAACGTTCTCTTATGCTTGTAACAGCCCTTAACCCTCACATTGGCTACGAGAAGGCGGCGGCTGTTGCGAAAAAGGCGTTTGCGGAAAATATCACC
>CAYYCW010000137.1:0-3835 GCA_964470435.1 uncultured Treponemataceae bacterium | reverse complement strand
CGTCTTCAATAGAGGACTTGTACGATGTTGGCACTGTTGCCCGCATTGTAAAGAAAATCAATTTGCCTGACGGCGGCATCAATGTTTTTGTTTCAACGTTAAAGCGCTTTACAGTCCGCAAGGTGCTACACCATCAGCTGCCGATTGTAGCCATTGTAGAGTACGCGGAAGATGTGGAAGAAGACAGCCTTGAGCTTAAAGCCCTGACGAGGGCCTTGCTTAGCGAAATGAAGGAAATTTCCGAAAATAACCCGCTTTTTACAGAAGAAATGCGCCTCAACATGGTAAACATCGACAATCCTGGAAAAATTGCTGATTTTCTTGCAGGCATTCTCAATATTGACAAGGCGGACCAGCAGCGCATATTGGAAACCTTCAATGTGCGCGCTCGCATGGAAAAGGTGCTAGTCTTTATAAAGAAGGAGCAAGAGCTCCTGCGTGTGCAAAAAAAAATCCAGGGCGAGATAAACAAGCGAATTGAAAAAAACCAGCGCGAGTATTTTCTTAGGGAAGAGTTAAAGACAATTATGGAAGAGCTCGGCATGACACCTGACTCGCGCTCTTCTGAATACCAGAAATTTAAGGAAAAGCTTGAAGCCTTTAAGTTTGAAGGTGAAATAAAGGAATCTGTTGAAAGCGAGCTTGCCAAGTTTGCGCTAATGGAACCCAATTCGGGGGAATACATTGTAACGCGGAATTATCTTGAAACTATCTGCGGCTTGCCTTGGGGAGAGCCTGAAAAAGAGGACTACGACATACAGGATGCAAGGAAGGTTCTTGATGAGGATCATTACGGTCTTGATGATGTAAAAAAGCGAATTGTGGAATACTTGGCTGTCCGCAAGCTGCGCGGCGACACCAAGGGCTCTATCCTCCTTTTGTCTGGACCGCCTGGCGTGGGCAAGACTAGCGTTGGCCGCTCAATCGCGCGCGCGATGAATAAGCCTTTTTTTAGGTTTTCTGTAGGCGGAATGCGCGACGAGGCGGAGATAAAGGGCCACAGGCGCACCTATATTGGGGCAATGCCTGGCAAGATCCTCCAGGGACTTAAAGTTGTCAAGACGCGCGCGCCTGTTTTTATGATTGACGAGGTTGACAAGATGGGCGCAAGTTACCAGGGCGATCCTTCAAGCGCTCTCCTTGAAGTCCTTGACCCTGAGCAAAACACGGCGTTTCGCGACCACTACCTTGACTTGCCCTTTGATCTTTCAGGCATTTTTTTTATCCTTACGGCTAACACGCTCGATTCAATTCCCGCTCCGTTGCGCGACAGGGCGGAAGTTATCTCACTCTCGGGCTATATTGACTCTGAAAAGCTAGAAATTGCTAAAAAGTACCTAATGCCTAGAAGCATTGAGCGAAACGGCTTGAAGAAAAACCAAGTTTCAATTTCATCCAAGACGCTTTTGTTCATTGCCAACGGCTATGCGCGGGAAGCGGGCGTGCGCAACCTTGAAAAAAGCCTAGATAAAATCAACCGCAAGCTTGCAACAGAGATTGTGTTAGGGGAGCGTCCCGCTGATGAAAAGATTGCCGTTGACGCTGAAATGGCAACCTCGCTTTTAGGAAAGCCACTTTTTAAGGATGATGATGTTAAGGCGGCGTCTTGCGCTGGCACCGCGCTGGGGCTTGCTTGGACAAGCATGGGCGGCGATGTTCTTTTAATAGAAGCGTCTTTTATTCCGGGACACGAGCGCTTTGACCTTACAGGGCAGCTAGGCGATGTTATGAAGGAGTCAGCTTCCATTGCTTGGTTTTGGGTTAGGCGCTTTTGCTCGGAGCGGAGGCTTGCTGCCCCTGAATGGTTTAGCGGGCGCGCAGTGCATCTACACGTGCCGGAAGGGGCAACCCCAAAGGACGGGCCTAGCGCGGGCATTACAATGGCAACAGCGCTTCTTTCCCTTGTAACAAATAGGGCAATACGTCCGCGCTTTGCGATGACTGGGGAGCTTTCCCTCACCGGGCAAGTGCTTGCTATCGGCGGCTTGAAGGAAAAGACAATCGCTGCAAGAAGAAACGGCGTAAAGGACATAATCATCCCGCAAGCAAACCTGCGCGACCTGGACGAAATGCCCGATTACGTTAAAAAAGGCATACGCTTTCACCCTGTCACGCAAATGACAGAGGTAGCGGAACTCATCTTCCCTGCGGGGACATTTCCTGCAGCAGTTTCAGTGTAGGGTGTGGAGCACATAGTTTTAGCTAATAGCCATTAGCTTTAGGCATGAGCAAGTAGAGTTCGCGCACGATAATCCTTGCAAGGCAATATCTATCTTATGGAAAGAAACAGTATTCATGATTTTGGAACAGCCTATTGCAATCGTTATAACCACATATGATTAACACAAAAATCGCTATAATAGCGCATAAAGAACCCTGCTCTTCTATTGCTAGAATTAGCGAATTTAGTTTACAGTTATGAGAAACTGATTAGCAAAAACTAGCCAGTGAAAAAGAAGCGGGGGTAACAGAAATGATTACTGGGCGGGGAACTGTTCTTGTTGGAATGAGCGGCGGCGTTGATAGCTCTGTAACGGCTAAGCTTTTGCTTGATGCAGGCTACACCACCGCAGGCGCTACATTCCTCTTTTGTAGCGATGAATGCGACTGCGAAACTCCTGAAAACGCGCTTGATGCAGCTGAAGTTTGCGCCGCGCTTGGCATAGAGCACTTTATATTTGACGAGCGCGCCGCGTTTTCAAAAAATGTCATCGATCCCTTTGTCAACTCTTACATTGCAGGATTAACGCCTAATCCTTGCATTGAGTGCAATAGAAAGGTAAAAATACCTTCGCTTTTGCGCGCGGCGGACTCGAAAGGCTTTGACTATATTGCTACAGGGCATTACGCGCGCACCGCAAAGGCCTATGACGGCAGCGTTCTCCTTCTTAAAGGCCGCGACAAGAAAAAAGATCAAAGTTACGTTCTTTACACGCTCTCTCAAGACGTGCTTTCCCGCATTCTCTTTCCGCTTGGGGAATTAACTAAGGATGAAGTGCGCAAAATTGCAAAAGATGCAGGTCTTGAAAAGGTTGTGCAAAAATCAGAAAGCCAAGACATTTGCTTTATACCCGATGACAATTACGCTGAGTTTATCCGTAAAAGGTATCCCGACGCAATAAAGGAAGGCGATTTTGTATTAAGTGACGGCAGCGTTGTTGGGCGGCACAAGGGCTACTCCTGTTACACAATCGGGCAGCGGCGTGGCATTGCCTGTGCGTTAGGAAAGCCTGTGTACGTAACCGCAAAAAACCCGCAAAACAACACGGTAACACTTGGCAGTGCCGATGATCTTTATTCTTCTGAGCTTATAGCCGAGCGCGTTAATTTAATTTCAACTAAAAGGATTGAGAGCGGAATGCGGGCTAAGGTTAAAACACGCTATACGCAAACTGAAGCTGAGGCAACACTTTACCCAGAAGGAGATGCTGTGCGTGTTGTATTTGCCGAGCCGCAGCGCGCGCTAACCGAAGGTCAGTCTGCCGTTTTTTATGAAGAAGAGGCTGTAATCGGCGGCGGTATTATTGCACGCGTTAGCCGGTAAGGTGACATCTCGCTAGGTGATTGCCAGTGTCTGTGGGCAATGGCTTTAAGGCGGGCTTTTCCGCAAAGCACTTTTCAAAAGCGTGTGGGCATCTTTCAGCAAAAAGGCAACCTTGGGTAAAATGCCCACTTTCAGCTTCTAGTGATGCGCTATCCGTAACCTCGCCGTGCACTTCTGCTTGCGGCGCGGAAGTGGTGTTGCTAACAGCTCTGCTATTAGATGTGCCTGTCGCAACAGAGGCAAAAAGCATTTTTGTGTAGGGGTGCGCCGCAGTCAAATACAAGTCGGCGG
>CAYYCW010000136.1:0-3898 GCA_964470435.1 uncultured Treponemataceae bacterium | reverse complement strand
TCCATCATTCCTGACTGGCTGATAATGAACACAAAGATAAAGTAGGGAATCATGAACGTTAAGCCGCCGTAGCGTGAAACGAGCATCGGGAAGCGCCAAACATTCGCCATGCCGACGCAGGAGCCGACAGCCGCCATGATAAAGCCCCATTGCGACCTAAATCCGTCTTTGGCCTTTGCTAAATTTGCATTTTTCACCATACTGCCTCCTTTTGTGGTGCGCTCTTTTCGCACTTGAGCCTTTAGCAAGCTTTATCCTTAAGTATTTTTTCCATATATATTATATAGAATAATGATTAAAGTGCCATCACCGCCTCAATCTATATAAGCGCGTTTTTTGGCAGGTGAACGACATCAATAGCAGAACGCTCGGGCAAGATCCCAAGCTCTTCCAGTCTTTTCCAGCGAGATGATGCGCCAACGGAGCCTTGCTGGGCTAGGTTATCGACTTGTAAGGCAGGGCATTCCCCTCACCAAAGAAGGCGGCACATACCTCATTTATTATTATTTTCTCTTCTCTGCAATGGTAGCATATTTAGGGCAAAGAGATTAAGGGATGATTAGCGGTACGAACCAAGATCTGGGAATGAGTCATGCCATCGAGTTGCGACGTGCCCACCAAGCAAACGACAGGGCGGCTATGCAAGCATGTGGGTTTAAGATTAAGATGAACGAGGCTGCTTGCATCGCAGAGTTGATGAATTTGTATAAGGATTTAGAGCTTAGTTAAAGCAATTTTTTTTCAGCTAGCTTGCGCAATATTTCTAGCCTGTCATCGGCATCAGGATGATTAAACCTAAACTGGCACTCTTTGATAAATAAGTAAAAATGCTTTCTCTGTATTCCGTTAAATCTACTTAAATACCTTTTTACATGGCTTAAAAAGCTGTCTATGCTGTCAATATTCATGCTCCCTAAGACATACTCCCCAGTATGGTTTGCCCTGCAATGCCTTAGATCTTGAATGTCCAATACGCTGGAATTTCTCCAATTACCATAATAGTAAACTATTGCTTCAGGCTTAATTTTATGCCTAGTCGGTGGTAACAAGGAGCTTGTCTTGGAGTCTTTTATCATAATGCAAGTAACTTGTCCATTTTTTTTCACCAATCCAAAAATAGGAACCTTTGCATTTGTATCTATTTGAAGTCGTTCTTCTTTGTTCGTAGCAATGCAAGCAAGGTCAATTCCCATCTTGCCATTAAACAACTTTTCTTCTTGTTGTTCTTCATATTCACAAATTAGCTTTCTAAGCCTCAAAAAATAGAAGGCAGCTGTAGTTTTGTTTACGCCAACAAGATCAGAAGCCGCACGAGCTGTAGTTCCTGCAGCAAAGTGCTCGATTAGCTTCACTTGCTTTTCTGTGCTTAATTTACTGCGGTTCATGGACTAACTCCTTAAAATCACATCCTCAAGAAAAATCTACCCAACAATGAGACTGCATTCACCATCATGAGGATTAAGCAGAAAGACGAGGATAGGGATAGTATCTATAATATTTTTGGACGACCCTAGTCGTCCAAAAGTAGACATGGATATGCAATTCAATTGTCTCCCCCGCATAAAAATAGCCGCAACACCCAACCTAGTCTGTCATAGATAAATTTACAAAGGAAATAAAAAGGACGACCTTGCCTATTCGCCTTCTAGCAGCTATAAAGCTTACAGGAAAGCCTCCTAACAATGAGCCTTGCCTTTTCCACCATAAGAACTAAGCATACATGCGAGGATCGGGGAAAAGCTAAAGCCTTCCCCCTAAAAACAATTAACAGCGCGTTATAGGAATTCAACACCGCTTATCTTACGAACAGCTACCCAAGCTTCATTAGTGCAGTTGTAGAGCTTTCGCCCCCTTACCGCGTCCCCTATAACTAAGGTTTCATCGCAAACGCCCTGCAGTTTTTCGACCACATCCCTCCTTGCAGCAAGACCAAGGGCTGCAACAGCTGTAGCAACATTAGCAGTTTCGCGCTTGCCTTCCCTTTCGCAAGTAACGCTTCCATCGCCTATTTCTACAACCTTGGCGTTAGTAAGCACCTTAACGTTAGCCTCTTCCAAAGCCTCCTTCAAGGCAATCTGGGAAAGCGGCTCATCCTCAGGCACTATGTCCGGCCTCATCTCAAGAATAGTTACATCGTGACCATTTTGCGCAAGGTAAAGACCTGTCTCTGAACCTACAAGACCGCCACCTATAATTGCTACAGGGCTCTTGACAGAATCTGTGTCCATCAAAGCCTTTTCAGCAGTAATTGTGCGCTCAATGCCTGGAATTGACGGGCGGATATAGTCAGAGCCTACAGCAAGAATGAGCGAATCAGGCTTAAGGGACTTGATAAGGTCAGGAGTAGCCTCCGTGTTCATCTTAACCTGTACGCCTGACTTTTCCACTTGCCTCTTTAGCCAATTAAGAACGCCAAGCGCTTCTTCCTTAAACTTTGGCTTGCAAGCTTCCACAAAGTGGCCGCCCAAGTGATCGCTCTTTTCTATTAAGACAACCTCGTGACCATAGAGATTCGCCACCCTTGCAGCTTCCATGCCAGCCATACCGCCGCCGACAATAACTACCTTCTTCGGCTTCTCTACCTTGTGGATCTTGTATTCCCGCTCGCGGCCAACTTCTGCGTTCACCTCGCAGCGCATTGGAGCGCCTGTAAAGAACAATGATACGCAGCCTTCGTGCCCGCGCATACAGGGGCGAATATCTTCAATCCTGTTTTCCTTAATCTTATTGGGAAGATAGGGATCCGCAATCAAGGCGCGGCCAAAGGCTGCCATGTCCGCATCGCCATTTTGCAAAGCCTTTTCCGCAATGTCCACGGAAAGGGAGTTTACAGTTATAACCTTACATTTTGTAACAGCCTTTTTCATTGCGGAAGCCAAATCGACTATTAAACCCATAGGCCTGTAAAGCGGCGGGATTAGCCATCTGGCCATTCTTTCATAGTTGGCTACAGACACGTGGATATAGTCAATATAGTCCTCAAGCATCTTGCCGTACGCTGTTGTGTCTTCTATAGTAAGGCCGCCATCAACGTATTCAGCGCCACTTATGCGAAGGCCCACTATAAAGTCATAACCAACCCTCTCGCGCACCTTCTTGATAATGTTCATAGCAAAGCGGCAGCGGTTTTCGCGGCTTCCGCCATACTCGTCAGTGCGCTTGTTCGTGTACGGGCTAAAGAAGCTGCATATAAGGTAGCCGTGCGCCCCGTGAATTTCCACGCCGTCAAAACCCGCATCCCTTGCCCTAACTGCAGCCGCCGCGAACGCGTCCTCTATGCCTACAATTTCTTCTACTGTAAGAGGGCGCGGCATGCGCTTTACAAACTGGCTTGCTACAGCGGAAGGCGCAAGGCAGTCTTGACCTGGCACAGCGGTAATCTTAGCTTGCAAGCCGCCATGTGAAAGCTGAATAATGGCTACAGAGCCATTTTGCTTAATGGCTTCCGCAAGGCGGTATTTTCCCGCTACATGGTGATCAAGCGATATGCCGCTAGACCTAAGCGATGAGCGCGCTGCAATGCTATCAACAAAGGTGTTTTCAACAACAATCGCGCCTACCCCGCCCTTTGCCCTCTCAGCATAGTAGTCGCACATTTCCTGCGTAACATCGCCGTCAACAGTTGACAAGCGAGACTCCATAGGAGGCATAACTATCCTATTCTTAAAGGTGTAGCTGCCAACTTGGATTGGCTCCATGAGTTTCCAAGCTTTGTCCATTTTTCCATCCTTTCCTTCATACACTGAAGGCAACATATATAATATTTTGAACACCAACAGGCATCCAAAACTCAACCTGGATACTAACAGTTACAGTATTCTGCACGCATAAACGCGCCGCAATTGTCAATCAAGTCTGGCATAGATAAATGTGCAAGGGGATCTATTGGCTATTGGCT
>CAYYCW010000135.1:0-3927 GCA_964470435.1 uncultured Treponemataceae bacterium | reverse complement strand
GCGCCGACTACAAGCCAGGCGTAAAGCTATTTGTAAAGCGCGTCTTTATTACCGATGACGACAAGGAGCTTTTGCCCGTGTACTTGCGCTTTGTGCGCGGCGTTATAGATAGCGAGGACTTGCCGCTTAACGTTAGCCGCGAGATTTTGCAGCAAAACAGGATTCTTTCTTCTATACAGAGCGCGTCGGTCAAGAAGCTCCTTAGTGAATTTAAGCGGATGGCTGATACCGACGCGGAAAAGTATGCCCGCTTTATTGCCGAATACGGCCGCCCGCTAAAGGAAGGCCTTTACAGCGACTACGAGCGCCGCGATGATCTTGCAGAACTTGTGCGCTTTAAGACTACGGCGGCTCTTCCAAAGTTAAAGAAGCAAAAAGCTGAAGGCGAGGATGCGGAAGCAGAAGAGATTGATGCCATCTACACAAGCCTTGCCGACTATGTTTCTAGGATGAAGGAGGGGCAAAAGGCAATCTATTACATTACAGGCGGCGACGAAAAAACGCTGCGCCAGTCCCCGCTCCTTGAAGCCTACCTCGCCAAGGGCTTTGAGGTGCTTATCATGGATGACGAGATTGACGACATCGTAATACCTGCGCTATTTAAGTACAAGGATTGGGAGCTAAAGGCTGTAAACCGCGCTGGCAGTGACGATGAGCTTGGCGAGGAAAGCAAGGAAGAAAAAAAGGCAGAAAAGGATCGCGAAAAGGAGCTTGCAGATGTTGTTGACGCTGTAAAGAAGTCCCTAGGCGAGCGGGTAAAGGATGTGCGCCTTTCCAAGCGGCTTTCTGACTCTCCTTGCTGCATTGTTGTTGACGAGAATGACCCAAGCTTGCAAATGGAGCGCATGCTTAAAGCGATGGGGCAAAAAAGCGTAGAAGTAAAGCCAATATTGGAGCTTAACGGAAGCCATCCGCTTGTTCTGCGCCTTAAAGGCTTAGCCGACCAGCAACAAATAGACGACATCTCCTCCGTCTTGCTTGATGAAGCCTTGCTTGTAGATGGAGGCGAGCTTAAAGACCCCGCTGACTTTGTAAAGCGCATGAATCGCCTTTTAAGCGCCTAGAGCCTAACTGCCAGGTAAATCCTTTACTAGATTTTCCTTTATTTATTCCTGAGCCTGCAATATACTTTACGAAATATGCAAAGGCTAGGAGGAATTTGACTATGAGGGAAGTTGTAATTGTAAGCGCCTGCCGCACCCCAATCGGCAAGTTCAACGGGGCGCTTTCAGCTTTAAGCGCGCGTGACCTTGCTATGATTGCAGGCAGCGAAGCTATCCGCCGTGCGGGCATTGACCCAGCGCTGGTGGACGACATCGCTATGGGCGAAATATACACTGCCATGCAAGGTTCGCTTCCCGCGCGCCAGGTTAGCATGCGCATTGGAATGCCCGCCCGTAGCAACGCTGCAACTGTAAACCAAAACTGCGCTTCAGGAATGCGCGCGCTTGAGCTTGTTTGCAACAACATTCAGCTTGGGAAATCAGACATCGGCTTGGCTGTGGGCGTGGAAAGCATGAGCAATATTCCTTATTTGCTGCCAAAGGCTAGGTGGGGGTATCGCATGGGGCAGGGGCAAATTGAAGACGCCATGCTGCACGATGGTCTTTTTGACGAGCTTTCGGATGGCCACATGGGGGTAACGGCGGAAAACGTGGCTAAGCGCTATCGTATTACTAGGGAAGAATGCGACGAGCTTGCTGTTATGAGCCACCAGAGGGCTTGTGCCGCCATTGACGCAGGCAAGTTTCTAAAAGAGATTGTTCCCGTTACAGTAAAGAGCCGCAAGGGAGAGGCTGTTATTGACACTGACGAGCATCCTATTCGGGACGCAAGCATGGAAAGCATGGCAAAGCTTAAGCCCACATTTATCAAGGAAGGCGTTGTAACGGCTGCAAACTCATCGGGCATAAACGACGGCGCGGCAGCAGCTGTTGTCATGGCGCGGGAAAAGGCAGATGAGTTGGGCATTACACCCCTTGCAAGGATGCTTTACATTTGCGCCGAAGGCGTTGAGCCTGAGGTTATGGGGCTTGGACCCGCCCGCGCTATTCCTAAATGCCTAAAAACCGCCGGCCTTTCCTTTTCGGATATTGACTATTGGGAAGTAAACGAAGCCTTTGCCGCCCAATTCATAGGCGTGGAGAGAATGCTTTTAGAGGAGTCTGGCATTAAAGTAGATCGAACACGCACTAACATAAACGGCTCAGGTATTTCTTTGGGTCATCCTGTAGGCTGCACAGCCTTGCGGATTGTTGTTACGTTAATACACGAGATGATGCGCTCAGGCTACAAGCTAGGCGGAGCTTCCCTATGCGTTGGCGGCGGTCCTGCAATGGCTTCCCTTTGGGAGTTGCTGTAAGCCTTGCAAAACTACAGGGCATGGCAGGAATCTTGCACTCTCTGCCCAAGAAAATGCGCTAAACCCCGCTTACTTGTACAAGGAGCAAGGGCGCCTGCTACTTTTTGCGGGGAAGGCTCATCACTTAGAATTGCGTGGGCGGGCCTTCACTTTGGAGAAGAGCCCCTAATCACAGGCGCGGGCGGCTCAGGCACTATTTTTATAACAGGATGCACATTGCGCTGCTCCTTTTGCCAAAACTGGCAAATTTCGCGTAAAAAGATGGGAGCTGCTGTTTCAGCTGAGGAGTTTGCTTCAATCTGCCTTGCGCTAGAGCGTGCAGGCGCGGAAAACATCAACATTGTTACAGGAAGCCACGCAATTCCGCTCATTGCAGAAGGCTTAAAAGAAGCGCGCGATGAGGGGCTTAAGCTCTCCGTGTTGTGGAACTCATCTGCCTACGAAAGCGTTAGCTCGCTTAAGCTGCTAAAAGGGCTTGTCTCCGTGTGGCTGCCTGACTTTAAGACAATGGATGCGGACTTTGCCTTGTCTGCGTTTTCCGCGCGCGACTACCCCGCGCGGGCAGCGGAAGCTATTTCTTTTATGGCAGAAACCTCTCCGCTTGAATATGGCACGGGCAGAAACGGCAAGGCGCAAACGCTTTCCTCTGGTGTGCTTATGCGTCATCTTGCGCTGCCCGGCAGGCTTGAAGACACGGAACGCGTGCTGCGCTGGTACAAGGAAAACCTTGACGGCAGGGCGCTCCTTTCTCTGATGACGCAGTATACCCCTGTTCCTGCAAGCGGCAAAACTCCACTTCCGGAGCGCTTTACAAGCGAGGCCGAATACAGGCAGCTTGTAAAGTTACTTGACGCACTCAACATAGAAGAAGGCTTTTTGCAAGAGCTTAATCAGGACACCGAATGGCTTCCAGACTTTTCTCGCGTGCAAGTTTTTTCTTCGTCCTTGTCAAAACCGATTTGGCACTGGCTGGAAGGCTTTAAAGTTTAGCTTATCCTTTAAGGGATAGGTGGCTCGGCAAAAACGTCACTCTTCTTTTTAGTCTAGGAGATGGGGCTCTCTGCTATGCCCTCAAAACGGTAACTGCATCCTCACTTGGGGCGGCTTTTTGTTTTTAGCGACACTGCCCCAATCCGATAGCTATAAGTATGAAAATAGCTGCAATTAAATGGAAGATCTGTATTCTCATTTTTGCTGCGCGCTGCCTTTTTGCCTTTGCGCAAGATCTTTCAATTTTGCCTGAAGATGTGCGCATTATCCAAAGCCCTGAAGGAGGCTATAATCTATACATAAGAAAAAAGCCTGACATAGCTTCCGTGCTTATAACGGAAACAACGCGCGACCCCGAGATGCGTGAGGATAATTACACATACCGCATAACGGAGTACAATACCATAAACGGTGATGAGTTGCGCATCCTTGACGGCGGCTTTTTGCATGAAAGGTCGGAGCGCGCGTTGTATTTTTTGCTCGACTCCACCCCTGAAGATGACCCCGTTTTTGGGGAAGCATTTCGCATTTGGATACCCTATATTCTTGAGTATGGATTTCCCGACACGCGGCAT
>CAYYCW010000134.1:0-3959 GCA_964470435.1 uncultured Treponemataceae bacterium | reverse complement strand
TAAAGTGAGCGGGCTCGCCCTCCTTGTTGAGTATGCGGAAAAGCCCGTTGGAAATAGGCATTTTTAGATCATACATTTCCGATATGGTGTGAACGTGCTTGCACGCAACAGCCCCTTCGGGCAAGTAGCCAATCTCCGGTATCCGCGCTATAAGGTCGTCAATGTTGGCAAAGGACGACAGTATTCCCTTTTTTATGATTTCTTGGCCAAAGCGCCTATTGCGTCCAAACTTACTGCGGCAAGTAACGTCAAGATCGCCCACGCCCGCAATAGAGGTGAATGTTTCAGGATGAGATGCGTTCATTGCGCGGCCTAGTGTAAGCATCTCGTTTAAGCCAGCCGCAAGCAAGAGAGACTGCGTGTTATCCCCAAAGCAGTCGCTTCCTTCGGATATTGCGTCAAGAATGCCAAAGGCTATTGCGATAACGTTTTTAGCCGCCGCGCAAATTTGCACGCCGATAACGTCAAGGCTAGAATAGGCAAGAAGGCTTTTAGACTTTAAAAGCTCCCTAAAGCGGATTGAGTTCATCGGGTTTTCGCAGGCGGCAACAAGCCCTGTAACCTTGCCCGCGGCAACCTCTTCCGCATGGCTAGGTCCCGCGATATATACAAGATTGCGCCTGTAAACGGGTGGCAGCACTTCCTCAAGCATTTCCACAATTAGCTTAGGCCGCTCGCTAGAAGGAATAAAGCCCTTGGTTAGAATGCCTATGTAAGTCGAGCCGTCTTTTATGTTTGGAACATCGAGCAATCCCTGAACCGTTTGCTCCAAGTACATCGAAGGGCTTGCAAGTATTAAAAAGACCTTGCCCGCCGCAACAGCGTGCATGTCGCTTGAAGCCTTTAATGATGAAGGAAGCTTATAGCCCGAAAGATAGCGTTCATTCTCGTGGCGCTCGTTTATAGAAGAACACGCCTCCTCTTCCCGAGCCCATATTTCTACACAATGCCCCGCCTCAGCAAGGGCTGCGCCGACAGCAGTTCCCCACGCGCCAGCTCCTATAATTCCTACCGTTTGCCCCATTCTAGTTTCCATAAGCGGTAAAGACTTGCTTTAAGTTTTATTAAAGAAAAAGTTTCTATAGAATATCGAAAAAATATCGCAGCCAGCTAAAAATCCCGTAAATAGCGGCATATGCAATCAATCCATACGCAAATAAAATCGCGGAAACAATTATGCCGATAATTGCAAGCGATGCGCCTCCCTGTCCTTTCTTTTTTGCCTTTGAAAGCCCAATTATAGAAACAACAAGGCCTGCAAGCGGTATAATCCAGTAATCATTGAGAAAAAAAGACAAGAGCGCAAGAACGCAACCTGCAATGCAAAGAGGGTTGATATTCCCAACGCCGCCCTTAGCCTCCACGCCTGCGCTATTGCTGTTGCGTTCTTGCTGCGGAAAGCTACAAGGCGCTGTTGCATCGGCTTCTGCCGTTATTCTTTTACCGCACCTAGAGCAAAAAAGCGAATCGCTTTCAAGGGTAGCCCCGCAATACTTACAAAACATAAAATCCCTTTACCTAAAATTTATTCCAAAAAGCTTCCCTCAGTCATCGAAGGGACCTGAAAACGAAGCCATAACTACTCCTAAAAATGATGAGTGCCCTAGTGGCACTCATTTCTATTATATCACATAAAAGCGATAAGTCAAATGTAGCTCTTAGCTTTGTAAATAGCTTATAGCATTAGGGAAAAGCAAGAAGCATTCGCTTTAAGAACTCTACTTGCCTAGCCTAAGGCTAAAGGCTAAAGGAAGTATCAAGAGCTAATAGCCAAAAGCTAAAAATATATCAATAGACTAAGCTTATGTTTAGTGGGTATAATTAAGGGAACAGCAAAAGCGAGCGCGGGCTTATTGGTAAACCTTTCAAGTCTAGCGCCTTTGCTTAAGGAATAAAGATGGCTGAAAATATTGAAAAGGGCGCCATACTCTATGAGGGCAAGTCAAAAAAAGTGTTTGCCACAAATTGCCCAGACTATATTATCCTTCAATATAGAGATGAGACAACAGCGTTAAATGGGGCAAAGCAGGGCATCATCGAAAACAAGGGGGTTTTGAACAATAGGATTTCAAGCCGCCTTTTTAGCATTCTTGCCAAAAAGGGCATTAAGTCCCACTTTGTTGCGGAGCTTTCTGAAAGAGAGATGCTTTGCCGAAAGCTTTCTGTTATGCAGCTTGAAGTCATTGCCAGGAACGCGTCAGCGGGGAAATTTGCCAAGCGACTTGGGATAGCTGAAGGCACAGAGCTTCAAACTACAGTATTTGAGCTTTCCTATAAGGATGACGAGCTTGGAGATCCGCTTATAAACGATTATCACGCAGTTGCGATTGGGGCGGCGAGCTGGCAAGACCTTAAGGCTATCTATAAAATTGCCTATAAGGTGAACGAGGTTTTAAGCCGCTTTTTTAGCAAGCGAGGCATACGCCTAATTGATCTTAAGCTTGAGTTTGGCAAAAACGCTAACGGCGTGATTATTCTAGCTGATGAAATTTCCCCCGACACTTGCCGCCTTTGGGATGAACAAACAGGAGATAAGCTGGATAAGGATCGCTTTAGGCTTGACCTTGGCAATGTCAGGGAAGCTTACGAGGATGTTCTAAAGCGTGTTTTAAGCTAAGCTTTTTAGAAAAATTATAATTGACTTTTACCTGAAGCTGCAATAAAGCAAGGGAATTTTTTTATTCTTTTTTATTTTGAGGAGCCGAGTTGTGAAAGTTAGGCATAAAATTACACTTGCAGGCGTTCTTGCCGCAATTATTCCTGTTTTAATTGCAATTTCAGTAATTATGTGGGATGTTGTAATCGCTGAAAACCGCAAGGCTACGCAAATTGTTCAGGGATATATCGCAATAATAGCTAGCAGACTATCTTCCTTTTTTGATAACGCTAGGACTACCGCAACTGCCCTTGCCACTCTTCAAAGCGACTTGCAGCTTAGCTGGGACGATGCAGAAAAAATATTTAACCAGATTTTTTATGCAAATAATACAATAGACCGAATAGCCTTTGTGGATTCTGATGCCCACATATATGAAACAGGGCAGCAAGGCAATGTATGGCAGGGTGGAAGGCGCACTGAAAATGACTTCTTGCCTGATTCCCAACCTATTTCAGTTGCAGATACTGATTATTTCCAAGCCCTTGTTTCTAATAACATTGCAGCTAGGTTTTCCGTTTTGGTGAGCGAGCCTTCTTTAATCTCAGGGTCAGGGCGTAAAAGCATAACTACAAGCGCCCCTATTATACATGAGGGGCGAGCCGTGGGGCTTGTCAGCGTCAGGCAAAGCGCTTCATATCTTGCAAGGATTTACACCAACCTTTTTAACGATTTTAGTGTTGCAGAACTATTTGGACTAAATTCTCATTTTTATCTTATTTCAGACGGTGGACAGCTTTTATCTTCAGGTTCTTATAGCCATGAAAAGGGCGTCTATGAGGATAGCCTTCTAAACTCAACTGAAATTGTTTCTTCTAGCACGCTTGGAAGCGAGACCCTTGAAGCCTTTAATGCCGCGCTTATACGATCCTCTGTAATTCAAAATATTAATGGGGAACCTCACTTTGTCGCGGCAATGCGCGTTGAAGGAGTTCCGCTTGCTGTTTGCATGATTGTGCCTCAAGGCTACATGGCGACAACTGCTACAAGAATTTTAACGCACGGGGCTATTATCTTTTTTATTGTATCCGTTGCAGCTTGCGTGGCGGCAGCTGTTTTTTCAGGCCCCATAATGAAATCCCTTGTGGCAATGTCTAGCGCCATGCAAGGCATTGCTGAAGGCGGCGGGGACTTGACTGTTCGCTTTGATGCAGGCGGCAAGGATGAGATTGCCGAAATGTGCAAAAACTTTAACCAGTTTGTCGGCACACTCAACGAAATGATTTCAAATGTAAGCTCAAGCGCATTTGCAATGGATTCAGTTTCGCAAACGCTTTCAAAAAGCGTTGAAGAAATTTCGCTA
>CAYYCW010000133.1:0-3990 GCA_964470435.1 uncultured Treponemataceae bacterium | reverse complement strand
TCTATTTGCTCAAAAGTCGGGTTTATGACATATTCGCCGTTTATGTAGGCTACGCGGGCTGCGGCCACAGGCCCGTTGAACGGAATATCCGAAATATGGACAGCAGCAGAGCTTGCAAGCACTGCAAGGATGTCGGGCGGGTTTATCATGTCGGAGGAAACGCAGGTAGGAACAATTTGTATGTCGCAACCAAAGGATTTTTCAAAAAGCGGGCGCATCGGTCTGTCAATCAGCCTTGAAACCAGTATTTCCTTATCCTTTGGCCGCCCTTCCCTCTTTATAAAGCCGCCAGGTATCTTTCCAGCAGCATAGTATTTTTCATTATAGTCTACCGTTAAGGGAACGTAGTCCAAGCCTTCCTGCGGGGAAGATGAAGCGCAAGCGGTAGCGATAACAGCCGATCCCGCATATTGAACATAAACCGCGCCGTTTGCCTGCTTTGCAATGCGGCCGGTTTCTAGTATTAAGTCATCATCTCCAATGCGATACGTAATTCGTTCAGTTGGCATTTACATATACCCTCATATCAACAAAATTAGGGAGGAAGAGTTTTTTGAAAAATGGCAGAATTGCCTAAAAGCGGGCAAAAGCCCTGCAAAGCTATTTGCGAAGCCCAAGCTCTTTAATTAGGGAGCGATAGCCGTCATAATTTGTCCGCTGAAGATACTTTAGAAGGCGACGCCTGCGGCCTACAAGAATGAGAAGACCGCGTTGCCCGCTTTTGTCTTTTTTGAACCTTGTATAATGGCCTGTAAGCTCCCTGATGCGCTCCGTAAGAATCGCGATTTGCACATTTACATTTCCGGTATCCTGTTCGTTTGCGCCAAACTTGGAAACCAGCATCTTTGTTTTCTCTTTAGCAAGAGCCATATTTACTCCTAAAAATTTTAATAACGCTTGCAAAACTCAAGACTGTCAAAAAAAGGACCGTCCGTTCCATTCTCTACTATTTTGCCACCACATAGAGACAAATCCCTTTTATATTCAAGCAAAACATCCTGCCCGCCAATGGAACAAAGGCACTCTAAAACGCTTTCCTTTCCATCGCTTAATCCATCAAGCAAAAGCCTAGCGGAATATTTCCCCGCGGGCGGAAGAATCTGCGAAAAAGCAGCAATAGGAGCGCAAACGGCACTTGCGCTTTCTTTCCTGCCTTCCCCTGCTAAATTCCGCCAGCTAACTTCAGACAAGTCTAAAGTAAATGCCCTACCCATAAGCCTATTTGCTGCAAAAAAATCCGCAGAAAGAATCGCCTCGCGGATCCTTGTAGAGCTTGCCCGACTACCATCAATTTCCACCTGATCTGCAGGGTCAAATGCAAAGCCTAACTTAGCTGCAACCTGTGATATTTCCGCATATCCAGTATCAATATTGCAACCGCAACGAAAATCCCTGCCCACGCATAAATAGCGCATACACACCTTTTCCGCTAAGGATTTCAGGAAATTATAGCCTTTTATTCTACTGAAATTATAAGAAAAGTCAATCAGCACCACAAAGGCAAGACCGCATCGTTCCATTGCCTTAAATCTCTGGTTCAGTGTAGAAATGCAGGCAACAGGCTTTCCGTTCTTTTCAGGAGAAGACGGCTGGCGCCTAAATGTAACAGCACCAGGAACGAGGATGCATGGGCTATCCTTGTTTTTTTCCACCTCAAGAAAGCTTTTTTTTGAAGCGGCGACAATTTTTTCAAAAAGAGCTGCATGACCTAGGTGGCAGCCGTCAAAATCTCCTACTGTAATGGCAGAAAAGGCTTTAAGCCCTGTTCCGCATGAATCTAATACGCCATGCGAGCGCAAAAAGCTTGAAAGCTCAATGCCCCCATCTGCCAACAGCTCTTCCCAGCGAAAAATCTTCATTTAACATAACCGCCTGCGCTGCAACTGAACAGCCAAAAGATTCACAGGCTAGCCTTCCTTAAAAACAAAGTCGTATGAAAGCTTGCCTCTTTCAGCGCAAACAAAGCCTGCAAACAAATCTCTAGAAAAAACAGCCAGACGATGCCCGCTTGGCTTTTCCTGTATATTGGAAAACCATTGCGCGGAAATAGCCTTTCCACAAAAAAAGCTTTGCCTGGCGCTCTCTTTAAGAAAAAGGGCATCAAAGCCGCAAGAGTCAGCAATTTCACTAGTAAAGTCAAGTGACTTTGAAAGAATTTCATCAGATGAAGGCAAAATAGGCTTTTCAAAGCCTACCTGCCGCTCTGCAAATGGCTTTAAGGCAGAAAAGCCCGCGGCGTTTTCAAGCAAAAAGGGGCCTACGGAAAGGCGACGCAGAAAAGAAAGATGCGCCGCGGAGTTCGCAGCTTTTGCAATGTCCCTAGCAAGGGCTCTTATGTACGTGCCTTTTGAGCAGCGAACGCGCACAATGGCTGAGGCAACAGGGCTTGTAGCGGGAAATTCCTCTGGAAGAAGAGTCGCTCCACTAGGAGATGCAAGCTGTTCCGGCACAATCTGGTAAACCTCAATCTCCCGCGCTTGGGGGGAAACTATGGCACCTTCGCGCGCAAGGTCAGAAAGCCGCTTGCCGCCCTGCTTTAAGGCAGAATATTCAGGCGGCACTTGCTGTATTTTACCAACAAATGTAGGCAAAATCGAAAGAAACTCGCCTGCTTGTGGCAAGCGGCTTTTTTGCACAACGGTGCCTGTAGGGTCAAGCGTGTCTGTCTGCTCCCCAAAGCGGATTTCCGCGCGGTATTCTTTTGGAAGAGCTTCTATAAAGGGCGCAAGGCGGGTTAGCCTTCCAGTAAGCACAACAAGAAGGCCGTCTGCAAAGGAATCAAGCGTGCCCGTGTGCCCAACCTTTACTTTAGAAGCCTTTGCGCTAAAATTGGCTTTCCTGCAAAAGGCTTTTTTTACAGGCCCCATTGCGGAAAAGCTTGTAATGCCTTGCGGCTTTGCAAGAAGAACAATTTTAGCGGGATTCATTCAGGCAAATCTCTAATGCAATCGGATTTTGCATCGGCGGAACTTTCCGCCCTTTGTGCTTGTGCGGAGGCCATGAGGCTGTCTATTTTTCTCACCATATCAAAGGCTTCCTTTGGGCTTTCGTCAAAAAAAAACGCAAGTTTTGGAAACATCCTAATCCTAAACTTTTTCCCCATCACAGACTGGATAAAGCCCTTGGCGCTTTCAAAGCCTGCAACTCCCTTTTTTACCGTGTGCGCATTCTGAAAGCCTGACACATACACTTTAGCAAACGAAAGGTCAGAAGAAACCTCAACTCGCACAATAGAAAGGAAGGGAGAAACGCGCGAATCCTTGATTTTGCCGGAAAAAATTAAGGAGGCAATTTCTTCCCTAATTTGATTTCCGAGCCTTTCTAGTCTATGCTCATTCACAGAGCTTGCGCCCCCTGCTGTGCTGCAACAGAATCGCTTGCAACTGTATCTTTAAGCTTTCTCGCCACCTCAACATATTCTATGAACTCAAGCTGATCGCCCGTCTGCACACCATCGTAGTTTTCAAGTCCAATTCCGCATTCAAAGCCCGCTGCCACTTCCTTAACGTCATCCTTAAAGCGACGCAAAGAGGAAACCTTTCCCGAATGCACTACAATGCCGTCCCTTATCACATTGACATGCGCGGATCGGCGCACAACACCCTGCAACACGTATGAGCCTGCAATGACGCCTATCTTTGAAATGCGTATAGCTTCCCGCACCTCAGCAGAGCCAATAACCTCTTCCTTTATCTCAGGCTTGAGAATGCCCTCCATTGCGCGCTCAATCTCTTCAACCGCCTTGTAAATAACATTGTACTTGCGGATATCGACCTTTTCCTGCTCAGCAAGCATCTTCGCTTGCGGCGTCGGGCGCACGTTAAATCCGATTATAATAGCGTTTGAATCAGCGCTTGCAAGCATAACGTCAGAATCATTGATTGCGCCAGCAGAGGCGTGAATTACATTAAGGCGTATCTCTGGGGTAGAAAGCTTTTCAAGCGACTGCTTCAATGCTTCAACAGAGCCCTGAACGTCGCCCTTGATTAT
>CAYYCW010000132.1:0-4040 GCA_964470435.1 uncultured Treponemataceae bacterium | reverse complement strand
GCTTGGGATTTGCCGCATAGTGTAAACAGTCCAAAAAAAAATGTCCCCAGTCCCAGCTCTGCAAGCCTCAATCGCTACCGCTCTATCGGCTTGCAGGGTCTACTGTCTACCGTCTAGGCACCCAACTTTAAATTACCTATTTTGCCTCATATCGCTTGCTGCTGTTTTCCTTGCCGGGAGAAGAGCCGCTAGTAGCGCAAACGTACCAACTCTTAGGAGAGGCAGTTGCCGTTCCAGGCTCGCGGCAAATTGTGCGCGTAGCGGTCGTTCCCGTTGCGTCAAACGCAGGAAACGCGCCTGACCCCGACCACACGCCAGCGGATACAGCTTCAGCCGCCGCGCTTTGCATACTAGAAAGGTAAGAAGTTTCACCTTTTGCAAAGATGAGCGCGTCCATAAGGGAGCCGCCGCTTCTTTCGCGCACTAAAAACACGCACGAATCCGAAAAAGGCTTTCCTCCTGCGTCGTACCAAAGGTCACGGCCTGAATCTGACGCGCTATCCCCCGTAGAAAGGGCAAGGTTGGGGCCTGTTTCATCCGTAAAGTTAGCTCCTTCGGGCAAAAGCCTATAATGCAAAACAACTAGCTCGCTCTTGCTAACTTCCACAGGCGGAAAGGTGTAAACTGTGTTTTTTTCCTTGCTTGAAGTGTAGCCGTATGTTTCAATCACTACGCCTGACAAATTTCCGCTTGAAGTAACTTCAAACTCAATAAATTCCGCGTTTTTTGAGCTGCCGCCATAGACAATTCGCGCCTCGTTTATGCGTAGCTTAGGCACGCGCGAGTTATAGCCTGTAAGCGTTTCGGAAAAAGAAAGCGTGTTTCCTTCAGAGGTTTCTACAGTCATGGCAAGCACAAACTTTTCGCCAATATCAGGCGGTGAAGAAAGTGCAATATAGACATCAGAGGAAAACTCTCCATCGTTATCTATTGCTTCTGCTGTAAAGTCGCCTGAAGAAGAAGAGGCTACACGAACGCTTACCGCAGAAACATCTTGCGAAAAGCTAAAAACCGCTTCTGTTTCAGAAACCATATGCGCGCCTGTGTATTCTGGAATAGAAAGCGTGCCTGACCAAACAGCTATAGAACGCTCATCAAAGGAGCAAGCCGCAAAAAAGCAACCTGCCGCCGCAAAAACACATCCAAAGGCGCAAACCGCTACAAGCAAAATCCAGTGTTCAGGGACGCTCGTCGCCTTAGTTTTACTTAAAAACATAAACTGTCCTCCGCTTGTATATATGCAGAAAATCACGCGCGGCGGCTCAAGTTTTGCTTGCAGCAAGCGGCAAAATCTGCAATCTACATGGGAACTTTTTTTGCAAAATCCTTCATGGCGGCTGGAATGTTTATACTTTGCGGGCAGACTTCAATGCAGTGGTTGCAAGCTATGCATTTGGAAGGAAGCCTTTCTTTCTTAAAGGATGAAAGCACCATGCCCGCCAAAAAGCCGCCGCCTGTAAAAACGTGTTCGTTGTAAAGGGAAAGGATGCGCGGAATGTCGAGATCCTTTGGGCAATGCGGCACGCAATAATTGCACGCAGTGCATGGCAAGGCTGTGTTTTTAACCATAGCATCGCCTATGGCAATAAGAGCTTCCCTCTCTTCTGCGTTAAGCGGCTTTGATTTAGAAAAAATGCCAATGTTTTCTGCAAGCTGCGCTTCATTTGACATTCCAGAAAGGGTTACAACAGCTTCTGGTATTGACTGAATAAAGCGGAATGACCACGCGGGCACGCTTTCATCAGGGCGCATAGCTTTAAGGGCCGCCTCGTTTTTAGCGCTTAAAGAAGCCAGCTTTCCGCCGCGCAGGGGCTCCATTACCCAAAGCGGAATATTCCAGCTATTCAAAAGGGCAAGCTTTTCAGCGCATTTTTGAAAATGCCAGTCAATCCAGTTAGTTTGCAGCTGGCAAAACTCAATGTCCTTGCCGTATGCGTTCAAAAAGCGCTCAAGCACCTCCAAGTCCCCGTGGCATGAAAACCCAAGATGCCTTATCTTTCCCGTATCTCTCATCTTTATAAGATAAGAGTAAGTACCCCATTTTTTGTCATCAAGATAATGCTCGATGCTTCTTTCTGACACATTATGAAAAAGGTAAAAGTCAAAGTAGTCCGTTTGGCATTTTTTAAGCTGTTGGTTAAAAATTTCTTCTACCTTGCCAAAATTGGAAAGGTCGTAGCCAGGAAACTTATCCGCAAGAAAGTAAGCGCCTCTTTCAAAGGGCTTGAGCGCCTCGCCCATTGCAAGCTCTGAATTGCCGCCATGGTAGCCCCAGGCTGTATCAAAATAATTGACGCCGCCCGCAATTGCCATGTTGACCATCTTTTTTACAGCGTCCATATCGATGGCAGAGCTATTGCCGCCAACAACGGGGAGGCGCATGGTTCCAAAGCCAAGCGAGGAAACCTTTAAGCCCCTAAAGTCCTTGCAAACCATTGCACTCCTCTTTCCTACTCAAAAAGGACTATTGCCTTAGGCTCCTTTAGCCTTAGCGCGATGCTTTCCATAACGCGGAACGGGTAATTTAGCTCGCTCTGTCCAAGATAGGCAACTGACAAGTCCAAGCCCACCGCAAGATCCATGTATTCGCTTTCAGCGCAAACAAGCGCCGCCTTCTTTAAGCCAAACTCGCCCGCGCAATAGACGCGCCCTTCCAGCAAGGACTTGACGCGCTCAAGCTCAAGGACGCCCGCGGCGGGCGTAAGGCGCTCAAGGGCAATGTAAAGATCCGGCGTTACAACTAGCGCTAGGCGGCCTAGCATATTTGCACCGTGAAAATATCCAATGGCCGCCGCCACATCCTTAAACGCGCCTTCGCCCGTAGTCCAGTCGCTCATTTTAATTTTATGTGCGCCCTTAGCGCTAAAAAGCCCTTCAACGCCTAGCTCCTTTTTGCCAAAAAGGATGAGCTCATCTTCGGTCTTGGTACAAAGGCGAGCGGCAGAAGAAGCAGCGGAAAAGTCATAAGCAAGCGCATTTTTTTCAGCTTCCGCTAGATCGCGCCACAAAAGCGTGAAGTCCTTGCAAAGCATGGCAAGTTCAACAGCGCGCCTTGAAGAAATACGCGCAAGGCCGCCTTCAATCTCTTCTTTCTTTTCGCTTGCGTCCACAGGCACAAAGGACGCCCCCGCTCCAAGCGGCCCATACAATGGAAGAAAACGGCGGCAAACCAGGTGCCGCTTGGCAGTTTCTATTACAGCCTTATCAAGAGCATTCCAAAATTCAGCAGAAAAGGGTGCGTCCCCCCTTGCAAGATAATCCATTTTTCTCTCCTCTTTCCTTACTCCAGCAAGCTTCCCACAGTCATTGAGGGAGAAGAGTCCTCGCCCTTGCTATCCATGCCAAGTTTGCCAAGCATTTCTTTTACTTCAGCCTCGCCTTCAAAGAAGAGAGTGGCCTCATCCGGATCAAGGTGGCGCATCAAAGTGATGAGCTCGCCCACGTGCACCTTTTCCTCATCGCGGATATCAGAAAGTACAGCCTTTGCCGCAGGGTCATCCGTCGCCTGGACATGGGCATCATACAAAAAAATAGCTTCAAGCTCCCCCGCTATGTCTGCGCGAAGAGCTTGCATTAGCTCAGCATTTGTCATCTTTTTTGGAACATTTCCCTGGAAGGGATTTGCAAACGAAGCCATTAAATCCTCCTAAAACGGTGAGCGCCCCAAGCGCACTCACTTATATTATATATAACGCAAAATCGATAAGTCAAATATATGAGGAAGAAGCTATTAGCTACTATCCTTTAGCCTGCCTGCAGACAGGCTAAAAGCTTTAGGATAAAGCGGGTAGAGCGAAGGGGCCCCAAGCTCTGCAAGCCCGCTAGAAACTGCGTTGCGCTATACCGGCTTGCAGGCACCTCTTCTTGCTTTACCCCAGTTTTAAGTTCTCAGCTCTGAATCACCCATATGTCGCAATAAACACGCCCGCGGCTACAGCCGTGCCTATAACGCCCGACACATTCGGTCCCATCGCATGCATTAAAAGGAAGTTGGAGGGGTCGTATTCCTGCCCCACCTTGTTCGAAACGCGCGCGGCCAT
>CAYYCW010000131.1:0-4052 GCA_964470435.1 uncultured Treponemataceae bacterium | reverse complement strand
TTAGCGCTCGCGTTGGAAACCACAGGGATGCCGGCTGCGGCATACTCTTCTTCCAAAGCGCGGGTTTCGTCTTTTCCCATTTCAAGAGCACTAAAGACAAAGGCGCACTGGCCAAGCGCCTCCTTGCAGTTATTCGCGTCGCGCACCATCAAAGGAGCGACGCTTTCAGGAATATCGGCGCCTATAAGCCAGCGACCCTCGACAGCCTCGCTATATGCCTTCCCTGCAGAACGGGGGGAAGCGGCCACATACGCCACTTCAAACCACGGGTGGTTTTCCAAGCAGGCTATGTAGCGCTGCCCTACCATTCCCGTGGCACCTAAAACGCCGACCTTAATCTTGTTAGGCATGACCTCTCCTTAAAAAGCTAAAGAATACCGCATTCACGCATGGCGGCTTCAATCACAGCCTTTGCCTTGTCGTGCACTTCTACTAAGGGAAGGCGCAAATGCCCTGAGATAATGCCCTTCAGCTTCATAGCGTACTTTACAGAAGCCGGGTTTCCGTCAACAAAGATGGCGCGGAACATCGGTGAAAGCTCGTAGTGAAGGTTAAGTGATGTTTCCCAATCCCCTTTTAAAAAGGAATCCACAAGGGAAGCCACCTTATCGGGCATAACGTTGGAAGCAACAGAGATAACGCCGTCCCCTCCTGAAGCCATAAGGGGATAGGTGAAAATGTCGTCCCCGCTCAACACAGAAAAGTCCTTACGCTTTCGGGCAATCATTTCAATAACTTCCATCATTTGCGTCATGCTGCCTGACGCTTCCTTTACGCCTGCAATGTTTGGAAGTTGTGCTATTCTAATCAAAAGTTCCGTGCTTATGTTTTTGCCCGTGCGCCCGGCTATATTATAAACAATAATAGGAATGCCGCATTTTGAAACCGCTTCAAAGTGGCGGAAAGTGCCTTCATCAGAGGGCTTGTTGTAATAAGGCGTCACCACAAGGGCGTAGTCCGCTCCCGCCTCCTTAGCGCGGCTAACATAGCCTACGGCGTCTCGCGTGTTGTTGCTGCTAGCGCCAATAATTACAGGGATTTTCCTGTTTTGCTTTTTTTCATAGGCGCGCACCTCCTCCATAAGGATGGAAATCATCTTTACTTCTTCTTCGTTTTCGTCAAGTGTCGGTGTCTCGCCCGTAGTGCCTAGCGGAACGAGCCCTGTAATTCCCCCATCAAGCTGAAAGCGAATAAGGCTACGCCAGCTTTCGTAGTCAATGGATGAATCTTCGTGCATGGGTGTGGCAAGGGCGGTAAAAGAACCGCGAAGCTTTTCCATAAGTTAAACTCCTTCTATAATTGAAACGCAATTTACAAGTATACACCTCACGCCTATAACCTGCAAGCAAATTATTGTCAATATGATGGGGGAGCTGTTAGCCTTTAACTTTATGGTAAAGCAAGAAGCCTTTATAGCTCTTAGCTAAAAGCTCTTGCAAAGCGTAAGTTTTTTCGCTATTCTATAAACTATAGGAGACGCTAACTTGGAAAACTTTAAGCTTAAAATATCTGGAATAGAAAAAACTTTTCCGGGTGTGCGCGCCTTATCTAATGTTGATTTTGCAGTGCGGGCGGGCACTGTTCACATTCTTTGTGGCGAAAGCGGGGCGGGGAAATCTTCAATTATAAAGATTATAAATGGAATTTATCAGCCTGACGCAGGCGAAATCCTTATTGATGGCATAAGCGTTAAAATACACTCTCCCATAGAAGCCAAAGCCTTGGGTATTGCCATGATTTCTGAAGAGCTAAATTATGTACCAGAGCTCTCTGTAGAAGAAAGCCTTTTTATGGGGAGGCTTCCTGTAAACTATTTCAAAAAAATCAAGTGGCGAGAGGTTAGGCGAGCTGCGCGTAAAATTTTAGAAGAAGAGCGCCTGCCTTATAGCCCAAAAGCTAAGCTTAAAAGCCTTTCAATAAGCGACATTCAAATTCTTGAAATAACGAGGGCAGTTTATTGCAACGCTGACATAATTGTTATGGATGAGCCCACTTCTGCCCTTACTAAAAGCGAGGCGGATCGCCTTTTTAAGAAAATAGAGGAACTAAAGGATCGCGGCGTTACAATTATTTATGCTTCGCACAAAGTGGATGAAGTTTTTAATATTGCAGATGATGTAACTGTTTTGCGTGATGGAGAAACTGTTCATTCTGTAAGCGCTGACCGCACAACTGCTACTGAAGTTATTTCTTGGACGGCAGGAAGGCGCACAGAAAGCGTGTATCCTAAAGAAGAGATTAAGGCGGGCGCAACGCTTTTGGAAGTGAAAAACCTTAAAAGCGGAAGGCTTTTTGAAGATATTAGCTTTTATGTGCGGGAAGGTGAAATTATAGGTTTTGCAGGCATTATAGGCTCTGGTCGCAGCGAGCTTATTCGCGCCATATTTGGCCTTGAAAAGATAGATGGCGGCAGCGTAAAAAAGCGGGGCAAAAATATTTCTATTCGCTCTGTTCAAGATAGCGTTAATGCTGGCATTGCTATGCTTTCAGAAGATAGGCTTCGCTATGGAAACATTCCAACACGCAGTGTAATGGAAAACGCTTCCCTTTCTTCACTTGAAAAGTTCTTTGTTTTTGGGATTCATTTCAAAAGCAAGGAAAGGGAAACTATAAGCGAGTTTTTAGCAAAGATGAACGTAAAAATGCCTTCTCTTGAAACGCAAATGCAGCATCTTTCTGTTGGAAACCAGCAAAAGGTGCTTTTGTCGCGCTGGATAATCCGAAATCCTGACATTCTTATTTTAGATGAGCCCACAAGCGGTATAGATGTTGGCACTAGATTTGAAGTTTATAAGCTAATAACTGAGATGGCAAAGCAGGGCAAGGCGGTTATTATTGCGTCATCTGCAATGGAAGAGCTTATTGGAATGTGCGACAGAATTTACGTTATGGGTTCAGGAAGACTTTCAGCTGAGCTTAACCGTGATGAGTTTTCTCAAGAGCGCATTTTGCAGTACGCTATGCAAAACCACTAAAGGAGAAACGCTATGGCCTTAAAAGTAGGCGCATTGCTGCATTTTAGCAGGGCGGTGCGAAACCATTCAATCTATATTGTGCTTGTAGCAGTTATAGTTATTTCTGCACTATTAAGCCCTGCCTTTTTAAGCGCGGGAAACATTTCATACGTTCTTGTGCAGCTAACCGTAGCTTCAATACTTGCATGCGGGGAAATGCTTTTAATTATAGGCGGAATGCTTGACCTCTCTTGCGGGGCAGTTCTTGCGCTTTCAGGGGTGCTTTCTATAAGCATTTATAAAATAACAGGGGACATGCTTTTAGCAATAATAGTTGCCCTTGCTGTTTCTGTTGCTTGCAACATGGTGAACGCTTTTTTTATTGCAAAGTTTCGCTTGCCTTCCTTTATTGTAACCCTTGCAATGTCAATGATAGCGCGAGGCCTTGCGCTCCTTTATACACGCGGGCAAGTTATTTTTCAAATTGGCGCTTATGGCACGCTTGTTCGGGGTAGAATCTTTGGAATAATCCCTATCCCTGTGCTTTTTTTAGTAATAATAATTGTAGTTGTTTGGTATATTCTTAACCATACTAGGCTTGGGCGCTCTATATACGCAATAGGCGGCAATGAAGAAGCTGCACTTGCGGCAGGCATTAGGGTAAAGCAGTCCAAGTGTTATGTTTTTTTAATAAACGGGCTTCTTGTAGGCATAGCGGGCATAATTTTCATGGCGCGCGCTAACGCGGGTATTCCTAATGGGGCAATGAACTACGAAATCGAAGGCTTAAGCGCTACCCTTTTAGGCGGCACAAGCTTTTCTGGTGGCATTGGTAGCGTTTCCGGCACCATTGCGGGAGCCTTAATTATAGGCTGCATTAACAATATTATGAACTTACAAGGTATTGATTCGTATGCACAGCAAGTTGTAAAAGGTCTTATTATACTATTTGCAGTTTTGTATGATGTTGCCTTGAAGAATAAAAAAACAGGCAAGATAATTCTTTCCAGGCGCGAGTAAATGCGGGAAGGATAATATTCCAATACAGAAAAAAGAATTGGCAAGCTATTGACAAGTTTAAGTAAAATATTGTAAAGT
>CAYYCW010000130.1:0-4179 GCA_964470435.1 uncultured Treponemataceae bacterium | reverse complement strand
ATAGCGAAGATCCTGAAGGCTCAAACCTTGTAGGACAGGCTGAAGGTGATAGCGAGGATCCTGAAGGCTCAAACCTTGTAGGACAGGCTGAAGGTGATAGCGAGGATCCTGAAGGCTCAAACCTTGTAGGACAGGCTGAAGGCGATAGCGAGGATCCTGAAGGCTCAAATCTTGTAGGTTAAGACATTCAAGCAATGGCAGAGCGAAGGTCTGCCTTGTGGCGGATCTTTGTTCTTTGCGGTTGTCTTTTGTGCAATGCAACTTGTGTAGGAGTGTGCTTATAATGTATAATCATGCAGAAAATGATACAAAAAACGCTTTTTCTTTGCGTGTGCTTCATTATAGTAGCGCCTCTTTTTGTCTTTTTGCAGCCTGTGCCTTTAGTATTAACTGAAGATGAAACTTCTGAGCTTAGCATTTCTGCTTTTTCCGCGCTTTACAGCGCTCCTAGTGGAAAAGGCGGGGTTTCTCCCCTCTCTGTTACAGAATACCAAGGGGCGGCGCTTAATTCTCTTGTGCGCGCAAAAACGCTCATTTATAAGGACGGGAAGGCATATTCCGAAACAGTGTTTGCGCCCGATGGTTCCATCCTGCATACAGTAAGCTACTCTTATACAGATGCAGGAAACATTGCAGAAATACGCGGTGCAGATTCTGCGGGTGCTCTAAAATGGGCGTATCGCTATGAATATGACGAGCAAAACCGAACTGTGCGCGAAACGTCAGTTTCTGTGCAAGAAGGAAATGAAAGGACAGAAGGCGCTGAAGTCTTAACCTACAACGAGGAGAGGCTTTTACTAAAAAAAGAAACCTTTTCTGCTGAAGGCGCGGTTACGCTAACAGAATCCTTTAGTTATGATGAAAGCGGCCGCCTTGCTGAAAAAAATTCGTATTACGGGGACGGCACCTTGCTAAAAAGAATTGTCCATGAATACGCTAACGAAGAAAACCGAAATTCAAGCATTCCTGAAAACGCAGTTCTGCGAGTCCGCCAGTATGATTCCAACGGCCTTTACGAAACATCCATTTTTGACTACAGGGAAGGCCGCCTCTATTCTATATTGCGCTACGGGGCGGATTCCATATTGAAAGACTGCGAAATTTTCTACTATTTAGATGGTAAGGTTTCCCGCCGCGTAAGGTTTAACGCAGAAGGCGCTTCTGTTTCTGAAACTTTAAAGCTCTATGACTGGGCAGGCAACCGTGTTATGAAGCGCGACCTTGCAGGAATTACAATATGGGAATACACCTATCCCCAGCAAAGTTTTGACGGCGCGCTATAATGGCATGCATTATCCTTGTTGAAGACAATAGACTTATAAGGGAAGCTGTTGCAGGCTACCTTAAGCTTGAAGGGCATTCTGTAATTGAGTTTGCAGGCATAACAGGAGTTATGGACACCGTTAACCGCCAAATCGCTTCGCTGCTTGTGCTTGATGTAATGCTTCCGGACGGCAGCGGCTTCGCGCTTGCAAAGACTATTCGCGCTGAAAGCGACATTCCTCTAATTTTTTTAACAGCAAAGGATAGCGAGTCAGACCGCATACTGGGCTTTGAGCTTGGCGCGGACGACTACATTTGCAAGCCATTTTCCGCAAAGGAACTAGTCTTGCGCGTGAACGCCCTTTTACGCAGAACTGAAGGCGGCGGCGCTGCAAAACCTGGCGACCCTTCAGGCGTTTGGCGCTTAAACGCGGGCAAGAACAACGCAGAAGCGGAAATTAACACGCTAAAGCACGAGCTTACAATAAATGGAAAGCTTATTGCCCTTACAAGTGCTGAATGGAAAATTTTAACCTTTCTTGCCGCCCATAGCGAACAAGTTATTTCAAGGGAGCAAATCCTTTCAGAATGCTTTAAGTATTTTTTTGAAGGCTCCGAACGCACTGTGGATACTCATATTGCAAACATGCGCGCCAAGCTGGGAAGCAGCTGGATTGCAACAGTGCGCGGGTACGGCTACAAGTTTAGCGGATCGCGCAAAGAACACGGCGCATCATAGCCTTAAAAGCAGCAAATGAAAACCGTTTTTGGCAAAATATACGCCTCGCAGCTTGCCGCTTGCTGTTTTGTCATGGTTTTGATGGCGGTTATCTTTTCTTTTGCGGTAAGCGTTTCGGTTTCAAGCTGGAACATGGGCAAAAAAGGCGACCTTGAAGCCCTTTTAATCCCCGTTATCCTTAAAAGCTACCGCCTTTCAGGTGGCCTTTCGCCTTCAGCGCTTGAAAAGGCTGTTCTTCCATATATCACGGATTCTCTTTATGTGTATCTTTTTGATGCGGAGCGCCGCCCTTTGCTCCTCCTTGAGCAAGGAAGAAGCCGCACGCAGCAAGAAGTGGAGCAAAGCGTTGGCTCCCTTTCATCGTTTCTATCCCTTAACAAGCCCAAAGCAGTGGAAGAGTCGGGAAGCGTTATCGCTTATCTTCTTGTAGACAGCGTTGATTTTTTTGCTTATAGGGCAAACCAAGTCTTTGTGTCTACAATGAAAAATGCAGTACTCGCGGGCGCCATCGCAACTGTTTTTCTTTCGCTCGCCTTTTCGCTTCTTGCGTCCATCAACATATCCCGAAAGTCTTCGGAGCTTGCAAACACAATAGCAAGCCCTGCCCTTTTGGAAATGCAGGTGGAAGAAACAGGCATTCACGAGTTTGACAGGATTGCAGCCTCAGTGAGAGGCCTTCAACATCGGCTTAAAACTGAAGAAGAGCTTCGCCAACAGTGGATGCAAGATATTTCACACGACTTGCGCACGCCACTTACGGCCGTAAAAATGCAAATTGAAGGCATGAATGATGGCGTTTTACCCGCAAACGAGGAGCGCTTTGCAGCCCTTTATTCTGAGCTTACACATATAGAGAGCCTTGTTGTAAACTTGCAAGACCTAAGCCGCTTTGAATCCCCAGAAATGCAAATATCCCTTGCGGAAGCAAATCCCCAAGAAATTCTACTTGACATTAAAGAGCGATTTTCCCTGTGGGCAGAAAAAAAGCACCTTTCCTTTTCTTGCACTTCAAGCTGGCCAGAAGGCGAAACGCTTGTCTGCGACCCACTTTTAATGCAGCGTTGCCTTTCAAATATTGTGCAAAACGCATTCCAGTATACAGAAGAAGGCGGAAGCGTGGTTTTCACCCTTGAAAGCGCTAATAACGAAGAGCTAGAAAGCCCAACGCAGATGCCTTGGCGCGCCCGCTTTACGGTTTGCAACACAGGCCTTATACCAGAAGAAAGCCTTCCGCGCGTATTTAACAGGCTTTACCGCGCCGACAGTTCCAGAAGCACCTCGGGCACAGGGCTCGGCCTTTCCATAGCAAAGGCTGTAGTCTCACTTCACCAAGGAGAAATTAGCGCAGAAAACCTCTCCCCAAAAGAAGACGAGCCTCCCGCAGTGCGCGTTACAGTGCTTATCCCAAAACTTGAGCTAGAAGCTAAAGACTAGAGGCTAGAAGCTTTGCGGCGGCCAGATATTATGCGAGCGCGCCGATTTATGCCGTAAAGTGCAGACTAAATAGGTTATTATTTCTGAATTTCTCTTGGCAAGCTCTTCTACCATTGTGCTTATCAGAGGAAAATCGTTTCTTTTCTTGCGATACTGGGCAAGGGTGGCAAATACAAAGCTTAAAAGCAAAAAGAAGGTGATTGTAGAAAATGCTGCTGTAATAATTCGCGGCGGGATGCCGGAATGCTCAATAATCGTAGGTATTAAAACGAACAATGCCGCAATTACAAACGAAAAGGCAGCCTGCATCCGCCCGGCCTGCTCTATTATGCTGCGCTCGCGCTTTTCTTCGTTGTCATAAATTATTTTTGAGTATTCAAGCAAAAATTCCCATTTGCCGTCATTTGTATCGCCATCGCCTGCCTCGGCTTGCTCAGGGACAACCGTCTTGTTCCGCTTTGCGCGACTCATGTATCCTCTCCTTACCCCACCCTAGCGCTAATAGCTAATAGCTAACAGCTAAAAGCTGATACAAATTCATCAGCTCCCCAACGAGCTCCCCCTCGCGCTCATCATCCGCCATCTTCGCGCCAAAGCCGTAGCCTTTATGACGGCACGGTCGTTTGGAGTCTAGTTATTAGCTTTTAGCTGAATTCATGCCCAGTTTTCAATTTTAAGGCTAGAAACGCGCAAAAACTCCCTTTCGTTGTTTGTTACAAGGATTTTCCCGCAAGCTTTTGCAT
>CAYYCW010000129.1:0-4284 GCA_964470435.1 uncultured Treponemataceae bacterium | reverse complement strand
TAATCACATGGATTTTAGCGGCCTTTTTTGTTTTCGACCTAATCTTTGACGCGCTTACGTAAAAGGTGTTTGCCCTGTTGCAACCTTTTGCAATGCCTTGCAAGGGGTGGCGGCAGGATTATACGCTATTTTCATTTTAAGGAACTTGTATTTTATGGATAAGATTATAGTTGGAGTTATAGGCTTTGGAACAGTTGGACGCGGTGTTGTAAAAATTCTTTTGAACAACGCGGAAATGCTTAAAGAGCGTTGCGGCGTTCCTGTTATATTGAAAAAGATAGCGGATCTTGACACAGAAACTGATAGGGGAATTGCCCTGCCTAAGGGGATGCTCATCCCTGACGCGGCTGAAATTCTTAATGACCCAGAAATTAACACTGTTGTCGAGGTTATAGGCGGCGAAAGCGTTGCTAAACAGTTTATAGAAGCCGCCCTTTCAAGCGGCAAAAACGTTGTAACGTCAAACAAGGAAGTAATAGCCAAGCACGGGCTAAGGTTTGTTGAGCTGGCTGAGGCGAATTCTTGCGAAATTCTTTATGAAGCTGCAGTGGGCGGCGGCATTCCTGTTCTTAACGCTGTCAGGAATTCTCTTTCTGCAAACAAGATAGAAAAGGTTTTTGGCATTGTAAACGGAACTACAAATTACATTCTTACAAAGATGGCGAACTCTGGCGAGGATTTTGCCGCGGCGCTTAAAGAGGCGCAAGAGCTAGGTTATGCCGAAGCTAATCCTCAAAACGACGTGGAAGGCTTTGATTCCGCATACAAGATTGCTATTCTTGCAAGGCTTGCATTCCGCTGCCATGTTGATTGTGCCGACGTGTACCGCGAGGGAATTACTAAAATCACGCCAGAAGACATAGAAGCCGCCAAGCGCTTTAATTGTTCCATCAAGATGGCCGCCATTGCAATGAAAAGAAACGGAAAGATTGAATTGCGCGTTCATCCTGTTATGATACGGAACACTCACCCGCTTGCATCCGTAAACAATGTGTTTAACGCTATTTATATTCGCGGGGATAGCGTGGGCGATGTAATGCTCTACGGACAGGGCGCGGGAGAACTTCCTACGGCATCAGCTGTTGTAGGCGATATAATGAACCTTGCCTTTAGAAAAGAAAAAGGCTTTTTGAAAGACAGCTACTATAATCTTCAATCGCTTGAAGTTATTCCCATTGATGAATGCGTTACAAGCTTTTTTATACGCTACACCGTTGAAGACAGGATAGGCGTACTTGCAACGGTGTCTGCTGTTTTTGCAAAGCATGAGGTAAGCATTTTAAGCATTCAGCAAATTAATGCTGAATGCGGTAAAGCATCCCTTACGGCGATAACACATCCTGTAAAAGAAAAGAACATGAGAGCTGCCCTTGAAGAAATAGCTGCGCTTGATTGCGTTAGCGAAATATGCTCTGTCATTAGAGTGGGGCTTGGCGAAGAATAAGCCTCAAAGGTATGTTTCACGAAATTGAGCCGCTAAAGCTAGACAGCGCTTTCCGTTTAATCAGCGCGGAAGCGGAAGACTTTACGCTTTTTTTTCATGAGGGAAGCTGCCTTTTACCTCCCGGCTTTGAAGCAGGCACGATTACAAGGCTAAGGGATTTCCCGCTATCAGCCCTTGAAGGTGAAACGTCGCTTGCGACCGAGTATCTTTTTTCTATAGATAAAGAGAGCGAAGGCAAGGAAGGGGGCAAGGGCGAAAAGCGCTTTTTTTTGCTTTTGCCTGAAAACGCTGCAAAAGCTAAAAAGGCGCTACTTGCCGCAGGCTGGAAAGCGCATCCGCCTGGAGTTTTTAGGAAATTCCCTGACAGCTGCTTGGGCTTTGCGTGCGTTACCGCCAGGCACATTTCTGTGTGGCGGGAAAACACTAAATTTTGCGGGCGCTGCGGTGCAAGAACGGCGCATTCCAGCATTGAACGCGCAGCAGTTTGCCCCGCCTGCGCCTTTGTCGCTTACCCTTCAATTATGCCTGCTGTAATTGTTGCAGTGCATGACGGCGAGCGCCTTCTTATGGTAAAACCTGTGCGCGCTTCTTATTGGCTCTTTACGCTTATCGCAGGCTACACAGAAATAGGCGAAACGCTTGAGCAAACCGCGCGGCGCGAAGTTGCTGAAGAGACGGGGCTTAAAATAAAGAATATTCGCTATTTTGGAAATCAGCCTTGGGGCTTTTCTTGCACGCATATGGTAGCCTTTTCTGCAGAGCTTGACGGCAGCCCCGAATTTACGCTGCAAAAAGATGAGATTAAAGAAGCACTCTGGGTACATAGAAAGGACATACCCTTGCCGCCTGACTTTGCAAGCCTAGGCGGCGAGATGATACGCCGCTTTAAGGAAGGCGGAGCAGCGGGGCTTTAGGGCGCTTTAGAAAAAGCAACAAAAGGAGCAAGGCACATGAAGGATAGAAGCCGCCTACAATACAATGTGCATGCCTTTTCGGATGCAAAAAACTCAGGCCCAAAGGCAAGGCGAGATACATACCAAATACTAAAAAACAATGGCTTTGAGGATCTTTATAACTCATCATCGCCGTTAAAGGCAATCCGCATTGCCCGCAGGATATTAGCAATAAGCCGTCTAAAGGAAGAGCAGTTGCTGTTTGTGCAGTATCCCCTAAGTCACAGAGCATGGTGTCGGTATCTTTCAATGTTCAAATCTACAAAAAAGGCATGCATAATACACGACTTGGAGTCGATTAGGTACTGGAAGATTAACAGTAGCGGGGCGCTTGCAGACGAAATTGCAGCCCTTTCTCAGTTTAGCTGCGTGATAAGCCAAAACGCGCGGATGACAGCCTTTTTGAAAGAAAGCGGGCTAAAAACGCCAATCGTTGACTTATGCATTTTCGATTGCCTTATGGATAAAAGCCTTTCCGTTTCAGGAGATCGTAGCAGGCAAGAAATATCCTTTGCTGGCAACCTTGAAAAGGCGCCGTTTGTTTCCCAGCTAGCTAATATTGAGGGAGTGAAGTTCCTGCTTTACGGCGAAATAGTAGAAGGCCTTGATGCCTCATTGCAGCCAGGCAAGGTAGAATGGTGCGGCGCCTTTTCTACTGACGAAATTCCCGCAAAGGTAAGCGGCGGTTGGGGGCTTGTGTGGGACGGCGACAGCGTTGAAACTTGTAGCGGGGTTTTTGGCGAATACCTTAGATACAACAGCCCGCACAAGGCTTCAATGTATATTGTGGCGGAGCGGCCTGTAATCATTTGGCGCGAGGCAGCCATTGCAAGCTATATTATAGAAAAGGGGCTTGGCATCGCTGTAAGTAGCTTGCACGAGTTGCCCAGCCGCATTGCAGAAGTTAGCGATGAAGCTTACACCGCAATGCTAAGCAATGTTAGGAAAGAAAAGAAGCAGCTTATAGCGGGCAAAAACCTAGAAGAAGCCTTAGCCAAAGCGCTCGCTATTTTAGAAAAAAGCTAATACCCAAAGCCCCATACTTCCTGTGCAAGGAGCGTTTAGCAATGCAAGCAACAATGAACAAAGTGCAAGCGGAGGCTTCTTGCTCTGCCCCAGTTCTCAGTCCTAAGCTCTGATTCTACGCTTCCGCACGGTAAAGACCCAATACGCGCACATCCTCTACAATATGCTCGGCAACGGCCTTTGTTGCAAGCTCGTTTACCGCGCTTTTTATGCGCTCCGAAGAAACGGCGCTTGCAGCCACTCCCTCTGGCAAGTTGAGGTTGGCGTAAAAGCGGTAGCGCCAAGGCTCCCCGTGTATTGGTCGCGACTCAAGCTTAGTCATGTTAAGGCCATACTTTACAAAAAGCCCCAGCGCCTTATAAAGCGAGCCCGGCTCATTTGCCGCCGTAAAGATAACCGCCGAAAAGTCAGGGTTGGGGCAAACAATCTCGCCGCGCCGGGCAATAACTACAAAGCGCGTGTAATTAAGCGGGTTTGCCTCAATGCCTGCCTTTATCACGTCAAGGTGATAAATAGCGGCGGCGGCTTCCCCAGCGATGGCAGCGATAGACGCGTCGGCGGCCTCTGCAACAATGCTTGCCGCAGAAGCCGTTGACTCTGTTTCCACGTGCCGCCATTGCGGATACTGCGCTAGAAAGTCGGCGCATTGCGCAAAGGCTTGCGGGTGCGAATAAACCGTCCTTATCGCTTCAATGCCCGCTCCCTTTGCCGCCAAAAGGGAATGCTCCACCCGCATTGTAACGGCGCCTGCAATTTCTATATCGTCATAAAGATAGAGATTGTCGTAGTTTTCATAAACGGAGCCTGCAAGCGAGTTTTCTATAGGAAGCATTCCAAAGTCAGCGCGGCCGTCAAGCACTG
>CAYYCW010000128.1:0-4290 GCA_964470435.1 uncultured Treponemataceae bacterium | reverse complement strand
AATGCCATCCACAGGAATGGACTGGAACACGGTCAAAGGAACATCGCCTGTGCCGGGCGGCATATCAACAACCATCACGTCAATGTTCTCCCAAAGTGCGCCCGCCCAAAACTGCTTTATAATGCCTGCAAGAATGGGGCCGCGCCATATTACAGGCGCTGTTTCTTCTTCAAGCAAAAGATTGATGGATATAGCGCTTATCCCCGTTTTTGTGCTTGAAGGCAAAAGAAGGGAGTTTTCTTCGTAAATGCGGGAATTTAAGCCAAACATTTTAGGCACTGAGGGCCCTGTTATATCCGCGTCCATAATAGCGGTTTTTTTGCCCGCGCGGTTAATGGATACAGCAAGCAACGCGCTTATAAGGGACTTTCCAACGCCTCCTTTTCCGCTAACTACAGCTATAACCTTTTTTACAGAGCTTAAAGGATTTAGCCTTTCCTTTTCAATTCTATGCGCTTCTCCTTGCCCCATGCTAGAAGAGTGGGCTGAAGAGCAGCCTTGACAGCTTGAACCGTCAGAACAATTGCAAGTTTCGCTCAATTAAAGCCTCCTGGTTAAAAAAGATTGACCTTAAAGGCTATGCTTGTACAAAATAAAAGTCAAGGGTATTGACAACAAGAAAAAAAAATGTAACCCTTTTGCGCTATGGAAAATGTCAGTCCTTGCGAAAACAGAAAAGAAGTGCGCTACAGCGTATTTATGAAGGTGATTGCAAATGGTATTTCACAGTTTCCAGGTTGCATGGAAGAGATAAGCAAAAGCGGTTGCAAAATTAAATTTTCTGATGCAGGAGAAATAGACTTTGAAAGCGAATACACTGTAACCGTATACCCTCACCAAGACGTGCAATCAAAGAGCTTTGATCTCATACTTATACCGCGCTGGGTTTACCGCGTTGACACAGGCGCTGTTATAGGCTTTTCTGTTTTATGCACGCCAGGCTACAGCAGCTTTATTAAACACGTTGAAGCACTAAAAGAAGAAGAAACTAATATTGAAATCTAAAAAGCCCATCTTACACTGTGCTTAAGCTTCCTTTTAGCCTTACTGTTTATTAAAGGATGTGCTATGCGGGCGCAGGCTTTATAAGGGCATTTACAGTAAGGTCCACAGCGCACGAAATCCTTTTTATGTCCATTGTATTAAGGACAGCAATGTGCAAAACCACTGATTCAAGCAAGCAATAAAAAAGGCTATTCGCGTCTTTTACAGCAACATCCCTAAACTCCCCGCGATTTTTTCCTTCTATTATAATTCTAGAAAATATATGCCGCCAGCGAAGCGTTCTCCGCCTAATTCTTTCTTCTGGGTTTTTGCCTGTTGTGCGCAGATGAAGAAGATAAGAAAGGATTACTGCTAAAAGCCTGCGGTGATCTAAGCAAATGGCAATAGCTGAATCCATAACAGCCTTAAGCTGCGAAGCGCATGAGTTAAAGTTTTGCTTCATTACTTCCTGAAGGCTCGCTTCAACCTTATCCATAAATTGCCTTATTGTTAGCACAAAGATTTCGCGCTTGTCCGCAAAGTAATTGTAAAGGGTAGTCCTAGTAATGCCACACCTGTCTGCAATCTTTTGAAACGTCGCACCAGAATATCCTTCTTCTGCAAAGACAAAGAGAGCCTTTTCAAGAATATCAGCGCGCCGTCTTTCGCGCTCTAAAGCAGCTTTCATAGTTTTTGTATAGTATAAATACTTTTGCTAAAAATGCAAAGATAAAAAGCGCGTTTTAACGCAAGGAGGCGACGGGTAGTTAACCCAATCTTCTTAAGATGCCCACACAGCACAGCGCACAAAGGTTTTATCCCTTTCAGGACCTGTGGAGATAATTTCAATCGGAACACCACAATAATTTTCTATAAATTCAATGTAGCGTCGCGCC
This sequence comes from uncultured Treponemataceae bacterium, assembly GCA_964470435.1. GTDB lineage: Bacteria > Spirochaetota > Spirochaetia > Treponematales > Treponemataceae > Avitreponema. The sequence continues at coordinate 2,410 of CAYYCW010000128.1, read as the reverse complement.
TCATCGGGTAGCTGGTCATATGAGTGACAAGCGGCAATGCTTGTGTTCCATCCCTTAAAGGAGCGCAAGACAGGCCGCGCCGCTTCAAGCTCTTCTATAGACGCAGGAAACTCTTGCGTTTGGCTGCCGTTTATGCTGTACGCTGTGCACGCTTCAATGCTAGAAAGTGTGTCATAAACGTCAAGGTGGGTAAGAGCTAGGCAGTCAATGGAATTGGAAAGACAAGCATAGCGCAACGCTACAAGGTCAAGGTAGCCGCAACGGCGTGGCCTTCCAGTGGTAACGCCGTATTCGTGCCCAGTTTCCCTCACAAAGCTGCAAAGCTCAGCCTCACTTTCCGCGTTAAACTCTGTAGGCATGGGACCGTTCCCCACGCGCGTAGAATAAGCCTTAAAAACGCCTATCACCTTGTCTATAGCGCGCGGACCCATCCCTGCTCCTATAGCTGCGCCCGCTGCAGCGGAAACGCCAGAAGAAACGTAGGGATAAGTGCCCAAGTCAAGGTCAAGGAGCGCGCCTTGCGCCCCCTCAAAAAGCGTGTTTTCATCCTTTTTATTTGCAAGCGCGTAGGTTAAGCTCACCCTCATCTCAAGGAGACGGGGAATAAAGGGAGCGAGCAAGCCCCTATCCTCTTTTCCTAGAGCCTCGATCTTTTCCTTGCAGTCAAGGTCTGCCACTCGAATACCGTCTCGAGAGCTTTTCATAGCGTAAGCAGTACCTATGCCGCGCCCCGTAGTGCCAATTGGTTGCCTCCGCGCCTTATCTGTTTCAATGTCAAGCGCCCTGTAGCTCGGCAAAACAAGGTGCGCCCTGTCAGAAACAAAAACGCGCCCTTCCCAGTCAACGCCCTGCTCCTTTAGCATGGAAAGTTCCGCAAAAAGCGCATCCGGGTCTATCACCATACCTGAGCCAAGATATACAATGGTACCTTTGCGCAAAATGCCTGACGGCACAAGATGCAGGGCAAAGCGCATCTCCTGTAGTACAATACTATGCCCAGCGTTTGCACCCCCTGAATATCGGACAACACGGTTCGCGCCTTCAGAAAGATAGTCTACAATCTTTCCCTTGCCCTCATCGCCCCACTGAGCGCCAATAACTACAATGTTCACTTAAATGAGTATGGTTAGAAAAAGCCTTACAGTCAAGCAGGCGATTTTAAAGCTAAAAGATAAAAGCTATTAGCTCTTGGGCTGGGCAACAGTGCGCATGATGGTAAAAAGCGGCGCAGTTGCGTCGGCTTGCAGTAGCTTTCAAGCGCTTAAAGCCTTCTCTTCCCCTTATAAAATTAAATGAGCTAACTATACTCTCCTGTATTAAGGAATACAAAAAGCATGAATGAACTGGACTAAGCTAATTTTCGACGCACTTGCGATGACTGCCTATTTTAATCTTTTGCGGCGAGCGGTCCTAAAGAAGATGGCTTCGGGCTTTACAAAAGAGGAAAAAGCCGCCATGAATGAGCTTTGCGCCGCGATGACAGACAAAGCTTCTTACAAAGTAAGACGAGCTTCACATGATAGACTTGCTATGCGACACTGACAATAACGTTAATATGGCAAGGGCGGAGTTTTAACCGTGTCGCGGCACCGTGCTTCTCATTCTTTCATAGGATGATAACACCTTTAGCCAATAATGCAAGGACACCCTTGTAGCGATTATGCCTGAGACTGACGTTGTTACTAACCTTGCTGGCTGACACATCGCTCTGCTTGTCCGACTGGAGCGCTACGCAAAATTTGTAGCTGTTTTTGTTAATGCGCGCTCATAGCAGGCGCTCTAGCGGGAATTACGAAGTTTAGCGGCAAGTAGACAAAGCCTTCTTTCTCGCGATAAACTTGCTTATCATCTAGGTAAAAGGGAGCAACCCATGCAAGAAGAGAAGCCTGCGCCAGTTTTAAGCATTTTAATATCAGCCTACAACACTGAAAGCTACCTTCCGCGTTGCCTTGACTCAATACGGGCGCAAACCTTAACCGACTTGGAATGCATTGTAGTTGACAACGGATGCACTGACGGCTCAGGACGGGTGATGGAATAGTTTGCCGCAAAGGATGCCCGCTTTGTCGTTATTCATAAAAAGAATGGAGGAGTTGGTACAGGACGAAACACTGCACTTGACGCGGCGCGCGGTGAGTTTATCGGCTTTGTTGACTCTGACGACTGGATAGAGCCCGAAACCTACGCCCTTGCCATTGACGCCGCGCGGCGCACGGGCTCATGCCTTGTGCAGTGGCGGGGAGTTAGGGAGTGGGAGGACGGATCTATTCCTTATGATGAGCATGCGGAAGGCTTTTTTTGCTTTTTTGAAAACCCTGAGTATTATGAATGCAATATGGTGATTAAGCTTTTTACGCGCAGCCTCATTTTTGAAAATCAAATACGCTCTCCGCAAGATATAAATATGCAT
>CAYYCW010000127.1:1470-4352 GCA_964470435.1 uncultured Treponemataceae bacterium | reverse complement strand
CCTTATCGGAGGAACAACTGCAAGAAATGCCCGAAGAGGCAAGACAAGCTTATCTTTCAGCGCAAACCGAAGAAGTACAAGACGCGGTAAGCTCCGATGAGCAACTAAAGCGTCCACCTATAAAGGTGTTTATGCTCCCCCGCTTGCTTTCCCCTGACGCAGTGCTACCCGCAAAGCTATTTACAGGAAGGAATTACACAAAAGGCCGCGAGTTTACAGGCGATTTTGCGGATTGGGTTTTTCTTAATTGTGAGCCTACCGAAGAGCAAAAGCGCTTTATCAAAGACTATTGCAGGGGGCGAAAGTTTGACGCGCTTTTTCTTTGCTGCCCTTATCACGGACAGCGGGTATCCTTTTCTGACGTACTCGTAGGCACGGATAAGGTTATGCTCCATAAGCACGTCCTAGCCGCTTTGCAAGAAAAAGGCATTGCAACTAGTGGCATTGAGTTTCGCGCAGCACTCTTCAAAAGCTACTGCACTGCGCATTGCGGGGTATTCTTAAATGAAGATATTGCAATAGAAAGCGAGGACGCGGCTGTACAGCTTGCAGACAAAGCAATAGAGCTTTTACAGCCTACATTGACGAAAAAGGTGCTTTCTGCACTTGAGGAGGAAATATAACATTTTGGCTTTTTTTTAAGTGCTTGCTATCCGTTGGAGGGGGCAGGGGGAGCAATATGAATTTTTACAGCAATATCACAAGTCTAAAGGAGGGAGACTATGATAGAAGTTAGAAAGCCTTATTTCCCTTATAACTTAATTCTTTATATTTTCAAAAAAATTAGAAAGGCGGATAAGGTCGCAATGATTGACCCGTTCTTTCTTAATATTATGGCATATCCCGCTCCTTATGAAATTCCGGTTTCTATGCACGCTCATGAAGTATGCCACATTAACCAAGTAAAGAAAGAAGGCAAGCTAAAGTTTGTTTTCAAATATCTGTGGTACAACATCCGCTATGGCTATGACAACAATCCTTATGAAATTGAAGCTAGAGCGGCAGAAACACAAGGGGTGAAATAATGAGCTTTTGGGAATTTCTAGAGCGCTTGCCACCTGTAGGCTGGATAGCAGTGTTTCTCATCATAGCAATGTTTAGCGGCTTTCTCTTTTTGCTGTTACATCTTATCGCTAAAAAAGAGTTGCGCTTTAAAAACATTGAGCTAATTTCTCCACAAGCAAAGAAGATAGTAGAACTAGGAGTGCGCGATTTACTAGAAAATCAAAGCGTAAACGCCAAAAATCTTTTATCTAAAATTTGGATAGACATTTACGAAACGGGTATCCGCATTTTCAATATAACCGAAACGCCTGAAAAGTGGATTTTAAACAACATAGCGCAACTGATTGACCATAAGCTGCAATATGCCGTTCACCTTGACCTTATGCGAAACCACATACAAGAAAAAGAAGTGGGAGACCTTATGCGCTATGCAGATGCAAAAGCGGAAGGCTATTATAGAATGGTTAAAACACTTTTGCATCATTATAACATTCAGCTACCTAGATACCCGCTTTCAGAAATTTTAAGCCATATAACCGCTACAGAGTTCAAAAAGATTTTTGAGCAAATATATATGTCATCTTGCAATATTGCGGGGAGGGGAGGGAATAAATGATTGACGGACAATTTTTATTTAAGGTTATTGCTGCGGGTTTTGCCGCTGTAGGCATTGAAGAGTTTTTAAAAAACTTCTTCCAGCCAAAAAATCACAAGTGGTATGCTGTGCTTATAATTCCTTTAAGTATAGGAACTTACTGTGCAGCGGAAATGCTACCTATACATATCATCGGAAGCCTTTTAACTCTAGGTTCGGTGCAAATTTGCTATGAAACTTTAATACAAGGCTTCCACGCAGTAATACAAAAGCTATCGGGTTCAATGAATCAGTATGACGGTCCTAAACCAAGACCAAGAAGGAGGGAAAATCATGATTTATAAGCAAAAGATTTCAGGAACACTTCATGATGAAGGGTGCTATTTTTTCGCACTTATTTACGTTGCCGAACAAGTTTTAGGGCGCTCTGTAGACGCATTTGAACTTTATGACATTTGCGTTAACAAAAAAGGCTGGATGAAAAGCGACTGCTACGTTCTTAATCCAGGCGCAATAATGAGCTACCTTTTAGGCAAGTCTTGCTCGGTTAGCAAAGTTTGGGATTTAAATTACACGCCTAAAACCAATGAGCACGTAATAAGTTGCTATGAGCGCAAAGCTACAGGCGTAACGTATTATCACTATGTTGTTACGGAAAATGGGGAAGTTATTTATGACCCGCTAGAAACAAGTAACACGGTGAAATTAGGCAAGCCTATAAGTTTACGCGTTGTATCTATAGGAGGCTAGATTTGAATGAAAAACTTAAAAAAGTTTTTGCTTTTATCGGCGCTTTTTTTGGTGGTGTTGCAGCCTGTGTCGTTGCAGTCTTACTACATAACAGAGGAACAACTGATACAACTGGAGACCGAATCAGCGACGCAGAAGAAGCAAATAGCCGAGCTGGAGAAGCAATTAACAGAGCTAGAGACGCAGTTAGCGAAGCTCAATCAGCATCTAGCGACATCGAAAGGGAGCTTGAGGACGCTCAATCAAGCGCTGGAAAAATCGGTGAAGGAATTAGCGGAATCAAGCAAGGAATTGAGTGCGTCAAATCAAGCGTTGGACGAAGCGAGAGCGTCCTTAAAGAAATCCGCAAGCAAAAACTTGAGGACTAAAATCATTATAGGAGCAGCTTGTTTTGCTGTAGGAGCGGCAAGCGGTGCCTTAGTAGGTTTTTTTGCCGCTAAGTAACGGGGGAGGGGGATTTTAGCGGGTTCTCCTTAAATTTGTTTTAGCCGTCCCTTGAATGGGGCGGCTTTTCTTTGTGTTTCTCTTTACA
>CAYYCW010000127.1:0-1370 GCA_964470435.1 uncultured Treponemataceae bacterium | reverse complement strand
CCTGCCGCTTGTGCTTTTTTATCCCAATATCTTTTTTAAAAGCTCTTCTTGTAGTTCGTAAATTTCTGTAAATGCCTCTGGCTTCCAGTAAGTATACCAATCTGTCATTGAGGAATCGGTGTGCCCTACAACTGCCTTTATCTTTAAGTCAATCGCACTTCCATAAGAAGAAGAGCGCATATAAGAAATAAAGAAGTTCCTAAGTGAATGCACAGTAATGCCGCGCTTTTTCGTATCAATTCCAAGCGAGGTGCATATTCTCATCAAGCGATTGTATATTATGGAAGCAGACACGGGTTTCTCTTCTTGTTCTTTTTGAAACGCCCACTTAGAGCCGCAATAAGAAAGAAGATTTAGGCTTGAGGGAATAGGCACAACACGGCGCTCGCGGGTTTTTGTAGGCCCTAGTCCAAAAGCTGGGTGCATTGAATTTTCTATATTTAAGCGGTCGGGAAAAACATTTTTAGAAAGAAGTCCTACCGCTTCACCTATGCGCAAACCTGTTATAGCAAGCACTAAAAAAAGCCGCTTTGCGCTTTCATTTGGCCATTCGGAGTGATAAATTGCTGAAATTTCTTCAACGGTTAAAAGCTCCCGCTCTTTTCGCTCTACTTTACGGCGGCCTAATCCACTTGCGGGGTTTGATTGTATGTGTCCTTTTTCAACTGCCGCCTTTAGGATAAGGCTCAATACTGCAATCGCGCGGTTGGTTGTTTCCGCTGCGTCCTCTTCCTTGCTTTTTAGTATCCAACTTTTTATTTTGGCACTTGTAATATCAGCAAGGCGTATGTTTCCAAAGTACGGCATTACGCGTTTTACCAAAGAAGTACGGTAAAAAGAAAGTGTCGAGGGAGCAAGTTTTTTACCTGTTGCTTCTTTCCATTGGACAAACTCCGAGCTAGGGTCAAAAAAGCCTTTAGCAAAATCCTTAAAAAGCGGGCTTTTATAACGGCCTTCCTCTTCAAAAAAGCCTTCCCGCCAAAGTTTTCTTGCCCGCCTTTCAGCTTCAACGCGGTTGGTAGTTCCAAGCGAGCGGCCAGCAGAACGCGTCCCGTCCTCTTTTCTGAATTGGCAATAGTACACCTTTCTTCCCGATTTAAGAGTTCGGGGAAAAACAATATACGGCTCCCTGTAGCAATAGCGCCCTTGCATAGAACACATAACAGCTCCTTTTTGTCTGTTTTTTCAGCAAGAGTTCCTGCAACCGCTTTTGCTATCACTAGGGATTATAGCATATATTTACTTTTGAGGCAAGAAGATAAAAGGGTTTTTTTACGCTATTATGTTATCCACCGCATTTATATCCCCCGCAGAAGCTCTTGCAAAATTTTCTAACGTTTTCTAAAGATTTCTTTCCGATGTTTACTCTT
>CAYYCW010000126.1:0-4384 GCA_964470435.1 uncultured Treponemataceae bacterium | reverse complement strand
AGCAAAAAGCAAAAAGCTAACGACTATTTTCCAAAATAACGATGTTTCCCTAAAACTTAATCACTTATTTTGCTATTAATATAGAGTATGCGCGTAACCGCAGAAAAAATGGTTGCAGGGGGAAGGTGCCTCGCTCGCGTAGGTGGCAAAGCTGTTTTTATTTCAGGCATTTTGCCAGGCGAGGATGCTGAAATAAGGATTGATCACCAAAAAAAGGATTATGATGAGGCAAGTGTCATAGAGCTTGTAAAAAGCTCCCCGCATAGGGTAGAGCCTGCTTGCCCCGCTTTTTTTAAGTGCGGAGGCTGCTCGTTGATGATCGCTAAAAGCGAAGTTCAGCATTCTCTTAAAGAGCAAATCCTTTTAGACTTGCTTAAAAGGTTTAAGGTTGAGTATAGCGGCAAAATAGGCCAAATTGAATCACAGCCCTTTGAATATCGCTCACGCTTTCAGTTTCACAAGGGCAAGGACGGAAGCGTAGGTCTTTGTGCTAGTAAATCGGGGCGCGTTGTCCCTGTAAGAGACTGCCCCGTGGCTGTAAAAGAAATTAGGGCGCTTCTTGCAAATGGAGAGCTAAGGCGGCTTTCGCAAGACGCGCCTAAAGAGCGGTTTAGCGTTTTTTCCTTTGGCGGAAAAACGCTTGTGGAAAACAACGTGGACAACAAGTTTTCTTTTGAACTTTGCAAAAAAACAGTGAGCTTTGATGTGCGCTCATTCTTTCAGTCCAATGTGACAGCCCTTGAAAAAACTATTGCTGCTATCTTTTCCTTTTTTGGAAAAAGTAAGCCTAAGGGCTCGGGAGGCACATTCCTTGATTTTTATGCAGGCGCGGGCGTTTTTTCCCTTTGTTCTTCTGACCTTTTTGATAAGCTCTATTTAATAGAAGAGAATGCGGCTTCAGTCGCTGCAGCTAGGGAAAATCTTTTTAATGCTTGCCCAAAAAACGCTCGCGTTTTTATGCAGCGGGATAGCGAATGGGTAAAAAGCGAGGAGGCTAAGGAAGAGTTTGATGCGGCTATTTTTGACCCACCGAGAGGTGGCATAGGCAAGCAGGCTATTGGATGGCTTTTTGGCGCAAAAATAAAGCGCCTTGCATATCTTTCGTGCAACGCGCCAACCTTTGCCCGCGACTGCGCCATGCTTTCCTCGCATGGCTGGATTTTGCACAACCTTATGCTTTGCGACTTTTACCCGCAAACGCCCCATATGGAAGTTTTAGGCTTTTTTTCTAAAAATAAGGAATGGTAAGGCTTTTTATGAAAAAACATTCGCAAACTTTTGCATAAAAGGGAAATTTGCGTTTTCCTTTTGTTTCGCAAAGTCATGGAAGAGCTGAAAATACAAACATTGCTGTATGTAATATCCTTTTTTTCTTTGACTCAACTTTTCTATGGCGACATGGCTAGCAAAGCTGCTTCAATCATCTTTTAATATACAGGGCAACAATGCTCTGCTTCTGTGAATACACACAATGGCTATTCTTAATAAGCTTGCAGGAAAACATAAAAAACTTTAAACATAATGCTATAGAAAAACTAATAGAATAAATTTACAATGCATTCAATATTTACTAATCATTAAAAGCTAACGTTCTTAACCTGATGGAAACTTTCACGCAAGATGAAACGCATTATGAGCTGCCAGTTTACAAGCAAAGGGAAAGAATCCTTGATATGCTTAAAACAAGCAGCGTTCTTGTTGTTGAAAGCCCAACAGGTTCGGGAAAAACCACCCAGCTTCCTGTAATTCTGCATGAAGCTGGGTACACAAAAAACGGCGTAATAGGGGTTACGCAGCCGCGAAGGGTAGCGGCTATTTCTGTAAGCGCCTTTATTGCAAGGCAGCTAGGCGCAAAAATGCCTGAGCTAGTAGGCTATAAAATGCGCTTTGAAGACCAAACATCCCCTGAAACGCTTATAAAAATCATGACAGACGGGATTCTCCTTCAAGAGATGAAGCTCGATCCTTGGCTTAGCAAGTATTCCCTTATAATTGTGGATGAAGCCCACGAGCGAAGCCTAAACATCGATTTTGTGCTAGGGCTCCTAAAGCGCATTCTTTCTGTGCGCAAGGAATTTAAGGTAATTATTTCATCCGCTACAATAAACGCAAGCCTTTTTTCCATTTATTTTGATGACTGCCCTGTTGTAAAAATTGACACACCTGTATATCCGGTAACGGTAATCTATGACCCGCCGGAAATTTCGGCGCGTTCTAATTCTACACGCGGCAACTTTAGCCCTGAAGAAGCCGCCCTCTTAGAAAAAATCATTTCTGTAACGGAGCGCTCACTTGAAAATACAGAAGGCGGCATTTTAGCCTTTTTGCCAGGGGAGAGGGCAATTAAAAACTGCATTGCAGAGCTTGAAGCCCAAAGTTGGCATAAAAGGCTGCACATCTTGCCGCTTTACGGCAGGCTTGGCAAGGAAGAGCAGGAGCGTATTTTTGAAAAGCCGCCGCGCGGAAAGCGCAAAATGATTGTGGCCACAAACATTGCAGAAACTTCAGTTACAATTGAAGGCATTACTTGTGTAATTGATTCAGGGCAAGCTAAGCTTAACTTTTACAATCCGCGCACATACACTTCAAGCCTTATGGAAATTCCTGTTTCAAAGGCTTCCTGTAACCAAAGAAGGGGACGCGCGGGGCGCACTGCGCCTGGCATTTGCTACAGGCTTTATTCAAGAAAGCACTTTGAAAGCCGCCCACTCTACACAACGGAAGAAATTTACCGCACAGACCTTTCCGAAGTTATTCTGCGCATGGCTGAGCTTGGCATATCTGACTTTGAAGGCTTTGACTTCCTTTCGCCCCCGTCAAGGGGAGGAATAGCAGGCGCGGTGGAAACCCTGAACCTGCTGGGCGCGCTAGAAAAAGACTGCTTTTTAAGCAAAACTGGCGAAATGATGTGCCTCTTCCCCCTTCTACCGCGCCTTTCAAGAATGATAGTAGAGGCTATGCTGCGCTACCCTTATGTTATAGAAGAAGTTATAACTGCGGCAGCCTTTATGTCGGCGCAAAGCCCCTTTTTGCTCCCGCAAGGAGAAGAGCTTGACGCTCGCCGCGCTCATCTTGCCTTTAGGGATAGCGCAGGCGACTTTGTCTCTTTTTTGAAAATTTTCCGCTCCTATTCTAATGCAAAAAAGAAAGAAAAATTTTGCAAATCCAACTTCTTTGACGAGCGCGTCCTTGCAGAAATTGCCAACATTAAAGCACAGCTTGAATCCATTGTATCAGAGGCGGGCATTCCAATATCTTCAGGCGGCCCGACAAGGGAATATCTTACATGCATTGCAACAGGCATGATTCAGTTTTTGTGCGTAAGGGATAAAAAAGGCTTTTACCGCACCCTTACAGCTGACCGCATACATATTCATCCTGGCTCGTGCCTCTACCGTGAACATCCTGAATACATCGTAGCGGGCGAAATCGTAAAAACTTCAAGGACATACGCTATGACAGTTTCCCCTGTAACGCCCGCAATACTTGAAGCGGTAAGCCCGGATCTTTTAAGGCTTTTGGGTGCCTCAAAAAAGGCTAAACTAGAAAGCGCGCAAAAAATAAAGCAAGGCGCCAAGCCTGAAAAAAGAAAGCCTGCGCAGCCTGTGCCTCAAGATACAGCGGGGGATGCAATTTTTATTGCGGGCAAGCGCTTTAATGTAGAAAAAATTAAGGGGAAGCGCACCGTCCTCTTTCCATTAAAAGAGCTTGAAGAGATAGCGTTACAGCACAAAAAAGCGCAAGACCTTTTCCCAGAAGAACTAAAGAAGCTTCGCGGCAAGGTTCTTGTAGGAAGGGCGTTTATTTTTGAGGGAATGAAGCTTAGCCTAATATTTAAGGCAGCCACAGAGCTTAACCTAAACCCTGTAGCGCCTTCAGCTTGGCCGCGCAAGGCTAATTTTCGCGCTGAAAAAACAACGGCCGAATTTGAAAGCGCCATGCGCCATATTTTGCGGGTAACGCAGGCTAAGGAAGGCGGCAAGCAGTTAGGCTTTATAGCCCTTTACACGGACGGCAAGGGTAACTACTGGCTTAAAGTTTCAAAGGGCTTTCACACTGCTGTAAACGAATCCCTTGCAAGCATTGAAGCATTTATTGCAGAAACGGCGGAAAAAGAGCTGCCCGCAAGCTTAAAGGAAGAAATCAGCAACCTTTACGGAAAACTAAATTTGCTTTTAAGCGAGTAAACGCATTAGCGGTATTACCTTCTATAAGCAATTAGCTACTAGCCAATAGCATTAGGGCGAAGCAAGAAGCATTCGCTTTAAGAACTCTACTTGCCTAGCCCCAAAGCTAATAGCTACAAGCTAAAGGCTCTTAGCTCATAGTCTATGTTAGGGATCTCACATAGTGTATTAGACGGGTATAATATAGTGTATATGAC
>CAYYCW010000125.1:0-4416 GCA_964470435.1 uncultured Treponemataceae bacterium | reverse complement strand
TTTAGCTCGTTTTCTATATCTGAAAGCTGCGTGTAAAACTCATCTTTTTTGTTGCGCTTAGCTTCGCCAAGACTTGAGTTGCTTGCCATAGGGAAAGGATAGCGCATTTGTGCTTTAGTTAAAAGCGCTTATAGCTTTTATCTGCCTTTCATAAGTCCTTCAAGGGCTTGCCCTTTATAGGTTCTAGCGTATGAATAATATTCAACGCTTCCTCTATTGAAGAAAAAGGCTAAAGCGCCGCTAAATGCCTTTTCGCTTGCCATAGTAATAAGTTTTTCTGTTGTATCTTGTGAAAAGCTTTTTGACATAGGCAATTCAAGGTGATTTGCCTCAACTACAGAGGCTAACTTGCCTTCTTCAAAGCTTAATTTTACCGCGCCACTAAATGAAGCGGCTTTTTTTTGGTTGAGAAAATTTTTAATGTATTCCCCTTGTTTCATAAGCCCTCTATTAGACTTAAAAATGAGGGGAAATTTTTAAGCGGGTTCTTGTGTTGAAGTATACCCAGTTTCTCAAAAAAACGCAAGTCCCTCCCCACTGTGCTAGTTATTTCCTTGCATTCTTTCAAGTTATTCTTTCCCTCCTTTAAGAAGCGCAGCTTTCGCACTCTTCAACTTCAAGTGCTTTACTTCTAACGTAATACACGCTTTTAAGCCCTTCTTTCCACGCTAAAAGGTAAAGCTCCATTAATTGGCGCATTGTAAAGTCATTTGTTATGTAAAAGTTCATGCTCTGCCCCTGGTCAATGTGCCACTGCCTTGCCGCGCAAGCCTTCACCGACCAGCCTTGCTCTATGTTATGCGCCGCCTTATATAGCCACCAAGTCTCATTAGAAAGTTCGGGCGCAGTGCGGGCTATCATGTGTCCCTTCTTCTCTTCTAAAAAGAAGCGGTTCATTACAGGGTCAATGCCCGGCGTTGTTCCTGATATTATGCTTGTAGAACTTGTGGGGGCGACCGCCAAAAGATAGCCGTTGCGTATTCCGTATTCTTGGACGCGCTTTTTAAGCTCTGTCCAACGCTCGGAATTGTAGCCGCGCTTGGCAAAATACGCGCCCGTCTGCCAGTCGGAATTTGCAAAAGCGCTATAAGCGCATCGCTCTTTTGCTAACTCACAGCTTGCTGCTATAGCGCAATAGTTAATATCTTCCATAACAGCGTCCGCAAACTGGATATGCTTTTCACTTTCCCACTTAATTTTGCGCTTGGCTAAGGCATGGTGCCATCCAGAAACCCCTAAGCCTATTGCGCGATATTTATTGCAAGTAATTTTAGCGTATGGTAGCGGGTAATAGTTTATATCGATAACATTATCCAACGCGCGGACGGCTGCCGATGTTACTTCTTGCAAGTGTTCCTTATCTTCAAGATTAAGGTTTCCTAAGCAAAGTGAGGCAAGATTACAAACTACAAAATCACCGGGCTTTGTTGTTGTAACTATAACCGTATCGCCGTCTTGAGTTTTTATCTCTGTTGAAACTGCCTCAATCCCCGACATATTCTGCATAATTTCGGTGCAAAGATTAGAGCTGTAAATAAAACCCTCGTGCGCGTTAGGGTTCATCTTGTTTGCAGTATCTCTAAAGAATGCAAAAGGCGTGCCTGTTTCAACAGCGCTTTTAAGTATTAGGCGCACAATCGCTTTAATTGTTACAGTCTTTTTTGATATACGCTCATCATTTACGCAGTCAAAATACTTTTGTTCCCATTCCTCGCCGTAATAATCTTCAATGCAATAGCCTTTCACTTTAAGAATTTCATAAGGACACATTAAATGCCATTCTGCATTCATATCCTTTTCCGCCATTTTCCAAAACAAATCGGGATAACACACAGCGGGGAAAATATCGTGCGCTTTCATTCTGTCATCGCCGTTGTTTGTTCTAAGCTGCAAGAACTCCAGCAAGTCCTTATGCCATGCGTCCAAGTAAACCGCACAAGCGCCCGCTCTCACTCCTAGCTGGTCAACGGCTACCGCTGTATCATTTGCTAAGCGTATCCAGCGGATTACGCCGCCCGCCGCTCCTTCAAAGCCGCGTATACATGAGCCTTGTGCTCTAACCTTGCCGAAGTAAAGCCCCATGCCGCCGCCAAACTTAGACACGCGGGCAAAGTTATCAAGGCTTCTGTAAATGCCTTCAAGCGTATCGGGCACTGTGTCAATAAAGCATGAACTCATCTGGTGAAAAGGTTTGCGTGCATTTGCCATTGTAGGCGTTGCCATCGTAACCTCAAGGAGGGACATCATATCGTAAAACTTTTTAACCCAATTAAGGCGCGTGCTTTTTTCTTCATTAATTGCAAGATGGAGCGCTATACCTAAAAACATTTCCTGTACAGTTTCAAGCGGATTCCCGTTTATAGAGCGAATAACATAGCGGCTTAAAAGCATATCAAGCGCAGAATGGGTGAGCAGATTATCGCGCTCAAGGTCAATAAAGCTTTCAGCTTCTTCAATTTCTTTTTTTGTATAGGCTTTAAGGATATATTGCCCGTAAAGGTTCATCCTTGCTAAATAGCTTATCTTTTCGTAAAGAGTAAAAATGCCTGCATATTCCATCTCGTTTTTTAATCTTTTGTGAAAAAAATAGTTCATTATACGCGCAGCAATAAATTCCCACTTAGGCGCTTCGGGGGAAATAAGCTCAACTGCTGCGCGGATTAGGATTTTCTCTCTTTCTTCTAAAGGCATTCCTCCCCGCCCTAATGCGAAAAACTTATCAGCAAGGCGACTTAGCGAATAAGGCTCTTCAGGGAAAGCTTTCTCTATTTTGATAAGGCAAGGCTCAAGCGCACTATCATAAGCGCAAATTTTTAGCCTTGCTTCCCGCGCTTCTGTACGCTTTTGACGGAAAAGAATATAGCTTTTAGCTTCTGCGAAAAAGCCTTTTTCCATTAAAGCTTCTTCCACTAAGTCTTGTATGCGCTCCACAGACTTTTCTTCACAAGCGGCAAGCCGTTCTTCTACTTCAAATAAAAGCGCTTTAAAAATAGCGCAATCTTGTTCATTTTTAGTGCTTGCAAAAGCCTTTTGCATTGCAGCAATTATTTTTTCGCCGCTATATTCTTCTATTGCGCCGTTGCGCTTTGTTATTGTTAAAATATCATTCATATTGAAGTTTCTCTTTCCTTGCAAAACTCTCTTAATTTTGATAAATCCTCTTCTGTCAAATCCTTAAAAATATTTACAAAACAAAGCACAGCCTTTTTTTGTGAATTAGTCGCATTGCGCAAATCTATATTTAGCTTTTTAATAGACATTGCCCACGCCTCTGTAAATCGCGCTATTTGCTCTTTATCTAAGTTATAAAGCTCTGCTAGGCGCGTTAAAAAATTTTGCGACACTTTGAAACTACCTGTTTCAATGCCAGAAAGATAAGAAGATGAAAACCCGAACTTATCCGCCATTGCTTTTAATTTTTCGCCCCTGTCTATGCGGAATTTTCGCAATTCCTTGCCTAATTCTGTTAATTCCATTCTTCACCTTCCTCTTCTATGCAAGCGATGCAAGCGGGACTATCAATCCTTAAATCTTCTTTTTCTGAAGCCTCCTGTCTGTGAAAAAATAAAAGGAGTGCAAGGAAAACACTTGCAATCGCAATAGAAACACCTAAAACAACGCGCCACACAAAATCAGAATGTCCTGTGTCTTTATCCATTCTTTCCTCCCTTTTTGTAAATTGTTCACTTATTGCCCCATATTTCGCGCCAAATAATCTCTGCTATCTCTTCTTGCGGAAATGTTGCGTCAATCCTTATAACGCGAATAGGTAAGTCCGTTTTCTCAAATTCAGAAACAACCCATTCATATTTACTTGCTACCTTTTGCAAAAAATCCTGTCTTTCCATTGGGTCTATAATGCGCCTGCCCTTTATTCTTTTTAGGGCTGTACCAACGCCAATGTCCAAATAAAAAAGGACTTCGGGATAAGGAAAATCTGTGTTTGCAATGTTTAGCTTAAATGCGAGTTTTGCGCTCTTTTCACCTGCCGCACCTTGATAAGCAAGCGATGAAAAAAAGTAGCGGTCGCAAATAACTTTTCGCCCTGCGTCAATCTGTTCTTTTATCCCGCCCACCCCATAAATATGTTCGTGTCTATCAGCAGCAAAAAGATAGGTTAGTGTGGCGGGCTCTACCACGTCATGCTCTGTTTCGCCGTCAAATGGCGACGCAAAGTCTCTTATCGCGCGTAGCATTGCCCGCCCGTATTTAGTAGGCTCTGCTGTAAAGTGAACGCGTTCTGCTATCCCCTCTCTTTCTGCCCGCGCTTTAAGTAACTCTATCTGCGTTGACTTTCCTGCGCCGTCTATCCCTTCAAGAACATAAAAACCTTGCCATGCGCTCATGCTGTCGCCTCCGCGTGGATAAAGTCATATTTTTTTAGGTATTTATCGAGCGAGTACAACAGAAAAAACT
>CAYYCW010000124.1:0-4458 GCA_964470435.1 uncultured Treponemataceae bacterium | reverse complement strand
TGGCTTGCAATGCGATCCACTTCGTCTACAAGCTGCGAAACTTCAACCTGAATCTGCATCCTATCTTCTGCAGAATAAATCCCGTTGGCGGCCTGTATGGAAAGCTCACGAAGCCTGTGCATAATATCTGTGGTTTCCTGCAAATATCCTTCAGTTGCCTGAATAAAAGAAACCCCGTCTTGGATATTCCTGCCAGCTTGATTAAGTCCGCGAATTTGCGAGCGCATCTTTTCAGACACTGCAAGTCCGCTAGCATCATCGCCAGCGCGGTTAATCCTCTGACCGCTTGACAAGCTCTCATAATTGCGTTGCAATCTCGTGCCTACAATTCCTGTTTGGCGCTGGGTAAACATAGCGCTCAAATTGTGATTAATAATCATACTTATTCCTCCTAAGAAATTTCCCAGTACATGTCCCCTGCACACCGACAATTACCTCGCCGGATTTTGCAAAAGCGCCTCTGCAAAAGCAGGTTTCACGATACGGATGGTAACGCTCAAGAAGATCAAAGCCTTCTAAACGAAACCGTCTGTGCCGTCACGGGAAACAACAGGAGGTATTTTCAAAGATCTCTGCTAATAAATAGCACACTCTAAAATCTATTCTATCTATCAACCATTACTTCTAACTATCAACACCACCTTTTTCAAACACAAAATAAAATCAATGTTTCTAAAAAACCTTTAAGCATATGCCTGGTAAAACCAAGCATATGCTTAATAGCCATATCGCTATCTTAGCAACGTGAGCACCTGCTGGTTATTGGTATTAGCCTGTGCTAGCATGGCAACTCCAGCCTGAGAAAGAATCTGATTTTTAGTATAATCAACTGTAGCCAGAGCCATATCAGTGTCACGAATCCTAGACTCAGCAGCCTGCGTATTCTCCGCCGCAATGTTTAAGCCATCGATGGTGAATTCAAGTCTGTTCTGATAAGCACCAAGATCCGCGCGCTGCTTGTTGATAACCTGCAACGCAGCATCCAAGGTTCCAATAGCCCTGTTAGCAGAATCAGGGGTTTCCAAAGTCATAATGCTTTGATCAGCAAGATCCCTTAAACCAAGCGCTGTTGCACTCATTGTCCCAATATAAACCCTGGTTCTCTGATCCATATTGGAACCAATATGGAACCACATAGAGGCAGCAACAACGTTTTCCCCTGTTTCCCTTGCAAAGCGGCCAGTCAAAAGGTTCATACCGTTAAACTGAGCAGCACTAGCAACTCTGTCAACTTCAGCTATTAACTGGGATACTTCAACCTGAATTTGCATCCTGTCTTCCGCGGAATAAATTCCGTTTGAAGCTTGAATTGCAAGTTCCCTAATGCGCTGAATAATGTCAGTGGATTCTTGCAGATAACCCTCGGTTACCTGAATAAAGCTCACGCCGTTTGCGGCATTTGTAGATGCCTGATTTAGCCCGCGAATTTGGCTTCTCATCTTTTCAGATACAGCCAAACCAGAAGCATCATCTCCGGCCTTGTTGATGCGCATACCAGATGACAATTTAGAAATGTCATTGTGGATTGCGCCCGTCGTAACCCCAAGCGTTCGCTGAGCGAACATTGCAGAGAGGTTGTGGTTAATAATCATAGAATTCCTCCATGAAAAAAATTTAAGAAAGCATCCGTGCTTTCCGAAAATAAAGACGATAGGGAGAAGTATACATTAAAATATAACAACATTTCCCAACACCGATTATTTGCCGCATAAGTATCGGCAAAACCGATGATTCTTTTTAGCATTAATTAAAAAAAAAATCAACTAATTTAAAAAAAATTCGCTAAAAAAATAAAAATAATTTTATTTTATTCAGTCGGCAGTAGACAATACTTGGGTAAAGCAGGTAGGGAGCCTAAAACTTGAAGCTAGGAGCTTGCGGATACACCCAAAACCGCCCCACTGGGAACGAAAGTGTTACCCTTTGGGGGTGCATATCAGTTAACCCCCTAACATAGACTATTAGACGCCCATCTCATACACTATTAGCCTATAGCTCTAAGCCTTTAGCTTGTAGCTATTAGCTATGGGGCTAGGCAAGTAGAGTGCTTAAAGCAAAGGATTGAGCTGTTAGCTTAGAGTTGACTCCTTGCTATACCATAACGCTATTAGCTAATAGCTATTAGCTATTGGCTATTGGCTATTGGCTATTGGCTATTGGCTATTGGCTAATAGCTTTTTACATAGCTTATAGCTTTCCCAGCACGCAACACTCAGCGCTGAGCTCTGGGAACTGAAGTCTGAGCACTCAGCACCCGTCAATATTTGCATTTTTTCCTGCAAGCGCTATATAGGCTTAATTGAGAATATTAATAGGTTTAAGGAGCTATATATGCCTGTGGCGGAATACATCAAGAAGTTGCCCTCTTCATCATCATTTATAAAGAAGATGTTTGAAGAAGGCATTGAAATGAAGGCGCGCTACGGCAAGGAGAATGCCTATTACTTTAGCTTAGGGAATCCTGACCTTGAGCCGCCTAGCCAGGTGCTTGAAGCTATTAGCCGAGCGGCTTCTAGCAGCGAAAAGGGCGCGCACGGCTACATGCCTAGCGCAGGCATTCGCTTCGCGCGGGAAGCTATCGCCAAAAAGGTGAGCGGCGAGCAGGACGTGCAGAGCGTTCCCCATCTATTACAAAGACCGCCGGCGCCATAAGCGGCGCAGCCGCGAAGATTGTGCAAAGCAGCGGCTTAAACCAAAAGGCTATCAACTTGCTCTTGGACATTACGAACAAGTTTAAGCTGCGATTTAGGGGAACCCACAAGCTAGGCAAGTGCCAGCCTGCAAGCTAAAAATTTGCGCTAAAAGCCCTTGTATTTGCTTGACTGAAAATGGGTTTTATTATAGGCTTGCCTTGTTTGAAGGTACGCAAGGCTTGTGCAAAACGTGATAAAAGCGAACAATAGAATTTCCCCACATACATACATACATACATACATACATACAGCATAATCTATGTCCTAAATGCTGCGGCATAGCGGGCGCATTCAAAGCTGTTAATTTAGTTACACAACGCAAAAGAAAGGCAAGAGGACGCACTGTCCGCTTGTCTTTTTTTGTGCCTACCGCATTCAAGGCGCCTTACGCAAAGGCGGCAACACTTGAGCCGGATAAATGCGGGCTTACGCTTGGCATATCTCAAGCGCGCTATCGCTTTGCAGCTGGCAGGCTTTGTTTGATAAGTGCGTTGAACCAGGAGGATTTTAATCATCACTTGTTGGCAGGAAAGGCATGAGCCTTTTCTGAATCATTTCAGTTTCCTTAGCAGGAAGAAAATCATCTTTCAATAACTTTAGGAGGTTACATTATGGATGATAACAATATTAAGAGTGAAGCTTCACATATAAGCGCGGATTGGCCTGTAAAAAGCAAAATTGCTGCAGGCATTTTAGCCATACTTTTTGGTTGTTTCGGCATTCACAAATTCTATTTGGGAAAGATTGGGCAGGGCATTCTTTGCATTCTTTTTTGCTGGACAGGCATACCCGCCCTTATAGGATTGATTCAAGGGATTATATACCTGTGCACCGATGACTATACATTTCAGTTAAAGCATCATGTGCGAATTATAAAAAACACTTGAATTGCAAAGCCGCCGCCCCGCCTGCTCTAGCGAACAAGGCGGGGCGACTCTAGCGCACCTTTACACCGCCTCGCGCCCGTAGGCATCGCGCGCTTGCTTCTTGCTCCACCCTAGCCTCTAAACTCTAAGCTCTGAAGAAACCATCATCGCCCTTATCGCGTTAAGGACGGCGATAACCATAACGCCCACGTCGGCAAAAATCGCAAGCCACATGTTCGCAATGCCCACAGCTCCGAGCGCGAGGCACACCGCCTTAACGCCGAGCGCAAGCGCGATATTCTCGTAGACAATGCGGAGGCACTTGCGCGAAATGCGTATTGCAACGGCAATCTTTACGGGGTCGTCATCCATGAGGACAACATCGGCGGCTTCTATTGCGGCGTCGGCCCCTAGCGCCCCCATCGCAATGCCCACATCCGCGCGGCTCAAAACGGGCGCGTCGTTTATCCCGTCCCCCGCAAAGGCCAGCACCTGCTTAGGCGGCTTATTCTTCAGCAGCTCCTCAACCTTTTGCACCTTGTCTGCGGGCAAAAGCTCGCTAAAGACCGTGTCAATGCCGAGCTCGGCCGCCGCTTGCTCTGCAGCCTTCTTTGTGTCGCCTGTGAGCATGACGGTTTGCTTAACGCCCGCCGCCTTTAGCTCCGCAAGCGCCTCCTTTGCTGTAGGCTTAATCACGTCGGAGATTACAATGTGCCCAGCGTACTCACCGTTAATCGCCATGTGGATTATCGTCCCTGCGCTGTGGCAGCTAATGTAGTTGATGCCTAGCTTTTCCATGAGCGTAGCGCTGCCGGCGGCGACGGCAACGCCGTCAACTTTAGCGGTAATGCCCTTGCCGCCGACTTCTTGAATGTCGGCTACGCGGCTTCTGTCTACCT
>CAYYCW010000123.1:0-4551 GCA_964470435.1 uncultured Treponemataceae bacterium | reverse complement strand
TTGGCGCAATTTTGGTGAACATGCCGCATTCAAGCGTGATAAACCACACAATAGAAGGCGCGGGCGAGGTTGCAGGCATTATCGAGTGGCTTTTTACCGTAGGCATTGACGCGGCGGAGGCTATGCCTATTCTTCTATTTATAGGCGTTGGCGCTATGATTGACTTTGGGCCACTTCTTGCAAAGCCTACGATGTTCTTGTTTGGCGCGGCGGCCCATTTGGGCATATTTGCTACGCTTTGCATTGCTGTGCTAGCGGGCTTTAGCCTAAAGGATGCCGCAGCAATAGGCATAATAGGCGCCGCTGACGGGCCTACAGTTATCCTTTTTTCGCAAATTTTGCGCACGCAGTACTTGGGCGCTGTAACAGTGGCAGCTTACTCGTACATGGCCCTTGTGCCTATTATCCAGCCTGCCGCAATCAAGCTAGTTACCACAAAAAAAGAGCGCCGCATAAGAATGACTTACACGCCTGGAGAAGTTTCCAAGACTGCGCGCATTCTCTTCCCGATCATAATAACGCTGATAACGGGCTTTACTGCGGCGGAGGCAGCTCCCCTTGTAGGCTTTTTAATGTTCGGGAACCTAATCAGGGAATGTGGCGTGCTCAATTCGCTTTCGGAAGCGGCGCAAAACACGCTTTCAAACCTTATAACACTACTTTTAGGCATAACAATTTCCTTTACAATGCAAGCAGAACGCTTTGTCCGCATTGAAACGCTGCTCATCATGCTTTTGGGGCTTTGCGCCTTTGTCATCGACACTATTGGAGGCGTTCTTTTTGCAAAAATCCTCAATCTATTCCTTAAGGAAAAGATTAACCCGATGGTCGGCGGCGCGGGCATTTCCGCCTTCCCCATGTCCTCCCGCGTTGTGCAAAAGATGGCCCTAAAAGAGGACCCGCAAAACTTCATTTTAATGCAGGCTGCGGGCGCTAACGTTTCTGGCCAAATTGCTTCAGTTGTTGCCGGCGGCGTTTTAATCCAGCTTATAAAGCCCTACATGTAGGCGCATTCTAATTTTTAGGAGTTTCTATGACTGACCTTATGATAAGCTTGAATATTCTCTGGCGCGGAATGCTTAGCATGTTCGTTACAATGGGCATTATACTTTGCCTCACGCTCATTCTAACTAAGGCTACAGCGAGAAAGAAAAAAGACAAGAACGAATAAAGAAAGAGGCGGCGAATATGCCGCCTCTTTTTGGGCCCACCAGGACTTGAACCTGGGACCGACGGATTATGAGTCCGCAGCTCTAACCAACTGAGCTATAGGCCCTTCTTGCGAGAAAAACTTTACAGCAAAGGCACTCGGAAAGTCAAGGGTTTAAAGCGCAAATAGCGATTTTACCACGGAGATGATCTTATCATAGACAGGAGATAGAAGACTGTGAGGAAGTATATAACTTTGTGTGCACTTGCAAACGTATCGCCTGTAATTCCTGCCACCCTGTGCTAAAAACTTAATTTTTCTTGATAAACGCCACTGCAATAAAGTAAACTTTCTTCATTAAATGTTTTTTTAAGGAGAAATTTATATGTCATCAATATCTGTTGGGTTAAAGGGAAAAGCCGAAACCGTTGTTAGCGAGCAAAACACCGCAAGTGCCATGGGGAGCGGCCTTGCGCCTGTGTTTGCAACCCCTTGCATGGTTGCACTCATGGAAGGAGCTGCCGTAAACGCTGTGCAAAAAATGCTAGAAGACGGCCAGGGCACTGTAGGCACCCACTTGGATGTAAGCCACGATTCAGCTACCCCAATCGGCATGAAGGTGTGGGCAGAAGCAGAGCTTACAGCTGTAGACGGCAAAAGGCTCACCTTTTCCGTTGCCGCCTACGATGAAAAAGGCCAAATAGGGCATGGCACGCACGAACGCTTTATTATCACGACCTCCAAGTTTTTGGAGAAAGTGCGCTCCAAGCTTTCTTAAAGTTGATTGAGTTTGCCCGCATTGTTTTTGCCATAAAATCGCCTTGTTGAAATAGGCTTTCTCTTTCATTCTTTGAGCAGCTTTTAGGGATTATTTGCTGAAGGACATGAAATTTCCACCATATTTTCTATTACGATGTGCAAGGCTTGGGCAAGCTCCGTGTCAGCAGCCTTGTAGTAAACCTCCTTGCCATCGCGGCGGCTTACAATCAAGCCGCTGATTTTTAGCTGCCTAAGGTGATGGGAAACCGCGGAGCTTGACATTCCCACAATGGAAGCTATGTTGATAACGCATTCTTCACAGTGGCACAAAAGCCAAAAGATACGCGCGCGATTTCCATCGCAAAGTTGCTTAAAAATGTCGGAAACAGTGCGAAAGTCGCTTTCAGAGGGCATGTTTTCAAGTTCGCTTTCTATTGACTGCCCGTGATTATGCGGTACTAGTATTTTTTGCACTGTCATTTACCCGCCTCCTTTAGCACATTATAGCATAAGATGTCGCTAAAAGTAATATGCAACAAGAGCTTGCGATTTTCCTATTTCAACTAACAGCGTATAGCTATATGGTCAGGCAAGTAGCGAATGTAGGACGCGATCAGGACGCTTCTTGCCATGACCGATAGTCTAAGCTATAGCTCTCGGAGAGCGCTTCAATTAACGCCGCTAGTATCCGCAATTTTCTCCATAGAGCTCACATTTTCCCGTCAGGAAGCGCGCGAAAATTGCAAGCGCGACTTTTGCAGGCTGCAAGCTTTTGCTATCGCCGCTCCGCGTATTCATTGCATGGCTAGGCAATTATGCTTTTAGCGCTCAAGCTCGCCTTCCCAGCTTATTATGCCACCAATGTCAACCACGTTTGCGTAACCGGCTTCAGCAAGCTTTACAGCTGCTTGCCTGCTCCTCATCCCGCTATGGCAGTAGACAAGTATTTTTTGCCCCTTGTCGGGAAGCAGAGACAAGGCTTCTTCGCCAGGGCTTCCACCCGCGCCAATTATTTCGTTTGGAAGAAGAACGGCGCCTGGAATGCGCCCTTCAGCGTATTCAGGCGGTGTCCTCACGTCAACAAGGGTAAAGCCTTCACCGCTTTCCATAATCTTTTTTGCCTCTATCATCGAAATAGTCCTAAATCTGTCGCCATCATAGCTATCAGAAAAGGAAAGGGCTGTAGCGCCCAAAAGCGAAAGAAAGGTTCTATCTTTTATCATAAAATCCCCCATAAATATATGCATATGCGCGATTATAGCTAAAACCTTAGTGCAATAAAAGCTAAAAGGCTGTATAATATTTGCCTCTAGCGACAGGTTTGGCTATGCAAGGGATGGTTTCTAGAAAGGCTGCAAGGGAATTAAGGCGCAAGCGGAAGCTTGAGGGAAGAAAAATTAGGGAGCTTGGCGTTTTCCTTCCATATATTATAGTACCTTTTAGGGCGCAAAGCCTTAAAGCCCTTTGCGGCTATATTGCAGCAGTACTGCGCGACTTCTTTTTCTTGCAGTTTTCCGTTAAGTTCGGCTGGCGCAAAATCGAGGTGCTCAATGTTGACCATCCTTTAGACAAAACAATTCCTTTCCGCGCTGATAAAAGCGCCACTTACCTTGACTTTGTCAATTTTTGGATAAGGCTAATGGCGTTTATGATTAGGCGCTTTGGCACAAAGGTCGCTATTCCCCACATTGCCGCCTTTTTGGGTTTTCTTGCGCAAGCCTACAGAGAAGCGGCCCGCGTTTACCGTTTTAAGATGACCACAACAACGCGGCCCCGGCCTGGAAGCAACTTCAACCTCAGAATAATACATTTATTTGACCCGCATTTTCTTTGCGTGCCGAGCCTTCATATTGCAGTGCTCTTGCTTAGCTGGACCTTTTTTAGCAAGGCGTTTGAAAATGAGGGCGTGGAAAAGGAAGAGCTAAAATACCGGTGCGACGAGCTTTTTGAAGGCGCCATTGAAATAGCGGAAACGGTGCTTTACCTAAAGCAGCATAGCGTAAACTGCATTCCAGCGGCTGTTTACATGATGCTTTGCATAAGGCCAGAGCTTATTACAATTCAGCAAGCGGTTGACTTTATTGCAAGCTTGTTCAAAGGAGCCCACGATGTTAAGGATGATGACAAGGCTGCAGTCATTGGCCACATCGAGTTTATGCTTGAGCGCCTTTTGCTTGAAGGATGCGCCGAAGACGACTGGACAATTCCTATAAAGAGGTGGCTTCTTGATTGCAAGCGGGAACAAAGCTCTAGGCTCTAAATCACCCACGCCCTTCCATTGCAACATATGGGCGCTGCTTGCACACTGACTTGTACGCGGGGCGGATAATCTTGCCGTTGTTAGAAAGCTCTTCAATGCGGTGTGCGGCCCAGCCAGGCATTCTCGCGGCAGCAAAGATGGGCGTAAAAAGCTCCTGCGGCAAGTCAAGCATCTTGTAGACAAAGCCTGAATAAAAGTCAATATTGGCGCTTACGCCCTTGTACATTGTTCGGTACTTGCTGATTATTTGCGGCGCAAGCTCTTCCACCTTAAAATAAAGACGGTATTCGTCTTCTGCATGCTTTTCTTGCGCAAGCTTTTCCACAAAGGAGCGGAAAATAAGCGCGCGCGGGTCAGAAAGCGAATAAATCGCGTGCCCTAT
>CAYYCW010000122.1:2351-4594 GCA_964470435.1 uncultured Treponemataceae bacterium | reverse complement strand
GCTCTTGCAAAATTTTCTAACGTTTTCTAAAGATTTCTTTCCGATGTTTACTCTTTCATCGGAAAATTGAAGCGCTTAAAATACGCATTTTTGCAAATTTTCCGCAATGGCTATCACTTTTGCAGACAATCACGTTAGAATACCACAATAGCTCCCCTTACGCGCCCAATTATTTCTGTCTCTTCAGCAATATATGGCGGGTATTTGGGATTATCGCTTATCACTTGAAAACCGCTTGATGATTGAACAACGCGCTTTATATAAAGGTGTCCTTGTGTCCTTATGATGTAAATACCATCGCCTGACCAGCCTCCAGTATCGCAAACAACAATATCCCCATCGTTTAGGGTAGGTGTCATGCTGTCCCCTTCTACAGCTAAAGCAACTGCGCCCTTGACTTTTAGCTTTTCTGGAAGCCGTATCGCGTTACGCATTTCATCGCCGCCATTAAGCAGCTCCGCGCCAAAGCCCGCCGAAGCCTTTTGCTCTATTAAAGGAATGAACACGCGCCCGCCGCTTTCGGCGGATTTTTCTGTTTCAGAGTTTTTGGCGATTTCGGCAAATTCTTCTTCACTAAGATAGGGAGAGCCTTCTCCTTTCAAAAAGTAATCGGAGTTTAAGCCGCGATTGCGCAACGCAAAAATGAGCTTTTTTGGGTTTTTTGTTTTCCCATTTCTATAGTTCTTTAGAGTTCCATTTGCAAGCCTTAGCTCTTGTTCTATTTCAAAAAGAGGCTTCATAAAAAAAGTTATGAAACGATTGTCAAAATCCATAAAAAAAATACCTAAAAAAATTAGATTTTTTTTCTTTTTCGCTTGACAGAAGAAAAAATCTAATTATAATTAAAATATCCAGCAAGAGTTCCTGCGGACATCGCGGCAATACCTCCCCGCGATAGTCCTAAGGGGATTTTCGGTGAAATGCCCTGAAAAGAAAAGGAGCGCTTGCGAAGAGCCGCCATGCCGCTTTCGCTGTGCGACATGGTTGCTCTAGGCAGCCCAACACAAGGGTGTCTCCTTTGTACCGGCCGCCAGTTTCTTTAACAGCGAGAAGAGACTGGCGGCTCTTTTTTTTCCGCCAGGAAGGAGACACAAAATGGAAAAGATAATTGAGAAAAAAACAGCGCTTGATTTTTCAAATATACCCGCTAAAGACAAAATCATTGAATTAGCGTATGAGGCAGGCGGGCTTTTGGCCACAATCAATGGGTATTATCGCGGCAATCCCCAAAGCGGGATTATATCAGGCGTTCCCTATTCCCCAAAAGACGCCCTTAGATGGGCAAAAACCTATGTTAGTCAAATTTGCGATTATTTGGCTAACAGTTGCGATGAAGATAGGGAGCCTAATGAAGCAGCGGCAATGGCAGCGCAAATTGCGCAAGACTGTTTGTATGACTTCGCTAGGTTGCTTGATGGAACCTATGAGCGCATACCTCACGATGATGAGCATTCAGTTAAAGCAACGATGAAAGGCTTTTTTGGAACAGCGCGTGTGAAAATAGACGAGCTACAGGAACTTATCGGAATAGAGAAATAAGGAGAAATACCCCGCCATCGTGCGGGGAAAGGAGACACAAAAAATGAATGTTTTAAAAATACTTGATAAACCCATTAAAGGGAAAATACACGATATTTATAGGCCAAAGTTGGCAGGGGCAAAAGCTGTTCTTGCCGACGTAAGTGCGGAAACAGGCGCAGATTTTATGAAGCTGAATGCCCGTGAACGCAGTCTAATAGTGGCTGTGCTTGAATATTCCATGACACATGACCGTGAACAAGTCTATGACTTGCTGCGGTCAATAGCAGATGAGCCACACTTTAAGGCAATGCTTAAAGAGGAGGCGGCGGAATGAATGCAAAAACGGCGCAATTCAACACTATCGGGGAAAGGCTGAAAGACCTCATCCTTGCGGCGCATCCCAATTCGGGGGCGGAAGTCAAGTATGACGGCTTTGCTGAAACCTATCATGTAAGTGTATTCGGTAGGGAGCATA
Organism: uncultured Treponemataceae bacterium; assembly: GCA_964470435.1. Taxonomy (GTDB): domain Bacteria; phylum Spirochaetota; class Spirochaetia; order Treponematales; family Treponemataceae; genus Avitreponema. The sequence goes on along the minus strand of CAYYCW010000122.1, from coordinate 2,598 downwards.
AGGTGAACATCGCCATTGACAGTCCCGCTGCGGCGCTTATGGACATCGGCAAGCAGCTATTGTCAAAGCGGATATGAGGAGGCGGAAAGATGACTATAACGAACAACTTGAACTTGCCTAAAGCTATTGAACTGGCAGTGTCGCCAAAACCCCATAATGAGCCGGGCTCTCTTTCTGCGACAACGCTTTTAAAAGGCGTGAAGGAAATAATCCTTACAAAGCGGCATTGGGATGAAATGAGCGAGGA
>CAYYCW010000122.1:0-2251 GCA_964470435.1 uncultured Treponemataceae bacterium | reverse complement strand
CGCGTCATTCCGAATACCCGCAATCCCCCGTTTACGTGTACGAATTTAGCGTCACAGATGAGGAGCTGGCGGAAATAGAGCAATTTATCCGATGGAAGGTTGCTCTTTACCTAGAATACAAAGAAACCCCCGATGACGAAATCCCTGAATGCTCTCCTGACGAGCGCTGGGCAGAGAGCGATAAATGGGCAGTGATGAAAGAGAAAAGGAAGTCTGCTGTCCGCGTTCTTGATAACCAAGAAAACGCTGAAAAAATGGCAGAAGAATTAACCGCAGCGGACAAGCACGGGGCGAAGCACTATGTAGAGTACCGCAAAGGCTACTCGAAAAAGTGCGCGGGGTATTGCTCTTGCAAGGAGTTTTGCAGCTTCTACAAGACAATAAATATAGAAACAAGTAATGAGGAAATCAGCGAAAAGAGGGAGGTTGCTGTATGACCAAGTACGAATATTTAATCGAAATGGCGGAATATTGCCAAACCGTAGCGGAAAGGGCGGCCGACGCGAGGGTTGCAAAATTTCATGATGACGCGGCAAAAGCCTTTCACAACCGCGCCATGAACATGAGTGTTGTAGAAGCAAGTGAAATTTTGTCCTCTCACGTACAGCCTTATTTTGTCCAGCAAAAGGCGGCAGAGTTTAATCCCTTCCGGCAGGTTTATCCACTGCCGCCACAATATATATCGGCTTACGGAGGTGCGAAATGAGTAAAATATCAGAAGCCGTAAAATTTGAAAAATTAGCGCGTAAAGCTATTTTCGCCGAGCGTTTTCGTAAAGCATATTTCTCTTTATGCCCAGACAAACAAGAGTTTGCTGCGTTAATTGGCGTTTCCGAGCAAACGATAGGTGAATGGCTTACTGGGCACAATTCCCCTCGCTACCCTGAATCATGGCAAAAACTTGCCGCTGTGCTTAATGTTTCCGAAGGCTGGCTAAGAGGCTATGACGTTTCTATGAAAAGGGCTGCAAAAAAGAGCCTAGAAATTGAAGGAAATTTGTCTTATTCCCAAAAATGCGGGGAGGAAACAGTCCATGTTGGCATACGTATTCCTAAAAGCATGTATGAAAAGATGAAAGAGACTTGTGCGAGTAAAAATGTGTCTTTTATCGAGTTTCTGCAAGACCTATCGCAAACCGTGCTATTGAAATCAGAAAAAGAAACAAGAGTGATTTGTATGCGGCTAAGTAGTGGTGCAATAGACATGCTGGAAGTTATGTCAAAAGCAACGGGTGAGAATATATCAACTTGTGCAGCAAACACGCTTGAAGCTGAACTTAAAAAGATTGGCCGCCTTTTGCTTGTCGAGCAAGAATTGCAGCAAAAGGCAGAATAGGAGGTGCGAAATGAACTTATTTGAAAAATTAAATGCAGCAAGACTGTACTTTCAGAATAGTAATGTAAAAAAATCAGGTAAAAATACGTACGCAGGTTATACGTATTACGAACTATCTGATATTTTGCCCGTCATAAACAAAGCGGCACAAGAAATCGGGTTCTGTTGCGTGGTGAGCTTCGGCCAGGATGAAGCAACGCTCTCCTTTATCGATAACGCAAAGCCCGATGACCGCATTGTCTTTTCAAGCCCCATGTCAACTGCCGCGCAAAAAGGCTGTCAAGAAGTGCAAAACTTAGGCGCGGTTGAAACCTACATCCGCCGTTACTTGTATCTTTGCGCTTTCGAAATCGTAGAAAGCGATGCGTTAGACGCGGCCATGAATCCTAACGGAAACAGTAAAAAGACCCCGCAGCCCGCATTTAGAGAAACTACAACTGCTCCAACTGCTCCAACTGCTCCAAGTGCTCCAAGTGCTCCAAGTGCTTCAAGTGCTTCAACTGCTCCAAGTGCTCCAAGTGATAAGGGCGCTGAAATGGCTAAAATTCTTAGCTCTGTCTACCCCAATGGAGAGCTAATTTTTAGCGAAACTGAAAAGAATGATTTTAGGACAATGTGGACAAAGCGCAGCGCCGATGCATCGCTTGATGCTGTAAAAAAGGCGCTGGCAGAAAAGCTAGAAGCTTTTAAGCGAGGCGCAGCATGAATAGGGTAGCGCAAGCATCAAGCCATAGGGTAGCGCAAGTTTCTAGCCAAAAGATAAACCAAGAAACACTCGTCCTTCGCTATATGCTAGAAGAGGGCGGAATAACTAGCTGGGAAGCAATACAACAGTTCGGATGCACCCGCTTATCTGCCAAAATTTATGACCTAAGAAAAGCGGGTTGGCAGATAGGAAGCGAGCGAGTGAAGTCTA
>CAYYCW010000121.1:0-4660 GCA_964470435.1 uncultured Treponemataceae bacterium | reverse complement strand
GAAGCACCCTGCTCCTTAAGCTGATTTTCAAGGTTGGAAAGCATTCCGCCCGGCACCTGAGATGCTAAAATCCTAGTGTCCGCGCCTAAAAAGCTTGACTCAAACTTGGCGTACTTTTTGCGTACTTCGCGGAAATACGCCGCAATTTCAAGAAGAGTGGAAAGGTCAAGCCCTGTGTCCAAATCAGTGCCCTTTAGCATCTCGACCACTGTTTCCGTCGGGCTGTGAGAAGTTCCCATAGACATGGAAGAAATTGCGGTGTCAAGGATGTCCGCGCCCGCCTCAGCTGCCTTAAGATGCGTCGCTACCGAAAGGCCTGTCGTAGCGTGCGTGTGAATTTCTACAGGGATGTCGACCTTAGCCTTAATTGCCTTTACAAGGTCGTAAACCTCAAATGGCTTTAGCAGGCCTGACATATCCTTTATGCAAATGGAGTCCGCGCCAAAGTCCGCGTAAGCCTTTGCTAAATCCGCGTATATTTCCTTTGTATGGTAAGGCGTAGTTGCGTAGGAAATCGCCATCTGCACGTGCTTGCCTGTCTTCTTTGCAGCATCAGTTGCCCGCTTTAGGTTGCGCGGGTCGTTGCATGCGTCAAAGATGCGGAAAACGCCCACGCCGTTGCGCGCTGCAGCTTCTACAAAGCGGTCAACAACATCATCAGCGTAGTGGCGGTAGCCCAGCAAGTTTTGTCCGCGCAAAAGCATCATTATAGGAGTCTTTGGCAAGGCGTCGCGCAGCTTACGCAGGCGCTCCCAAGGGTCCTCATTCAAAAAGCGAATGCAAGAGTCAAACGTTGCCCCGCCCCATCCTTCAAGGCTCCAATAGCCTATTGAATCTAGCTTATCGCAAATCGGAAGCATATCCGCTGTTGTCATGCGTGTGGCATGAAGGCTCTGGTGCGCGTCGCGCAAAACAAGGTCTGAAATTTTAACTGCTTTTCCCATAAAAAATCCTCAAAAAATCTATTTGGCGTCCGCCTTACTTAAAGCTTGCCTTTAGGGCGTCAACGCCCGCCTTAGCTATTTCTATATCCTCTTCAACAGTGCCGCCGCTTACGCCAATGGCTCCAATCACCACATCGTTGCCGTCATAAAGGAGCTCGCCGCCGCCAAAAATGACCAAGCGACCGTTAGTAACTTCAACCCCATAAAGCACCTGACCAGGCTGCGCCATCGCGGCAAAGTCTAGGGTGGACATATTAAAGCGCCGCGCTGTTTCCGCCTTGCCAATGGAAAGATCGATACTTCCCAAAAACGCGCCGTCCATCCTGAAAAACGCCTTAAGGTTGCAGCCGCCATCAACAATGCCAATGTTTACGGGCACATCAATTTCAAAAGCCTTATCAAGGGCAGCCTTCATAACAATTTGCGCTTGATCATAGCTAAGGTCGCAAGGAAGCTGAAACTTGCTTGCTTTTGCATTTTTTGCTTCTTTTCCCATAAAGTTGATCTCCCCTTTATAGTTTGTTTTTTTCCGCAAGGGCAGCCGCTATTGCCGCAACAACTTGTTCATTTTGCATAGCACCTGCGGGCGCGGCTTGCGTAACCGCGTCTTTTTCGACTTCCTTATCCCATCCAAAGGAGCGTACAATAAAGGCTGTAAGCTTCATAAATAGGATAAGGACAATTAAAAACGAAAAAACAACGCACATTCCAAGCAAGGTTAAAACGCCGCTTTGCCCTAACATTTCAGGTATTGTCATAAAGCCTCCGCTACTTGATAGTATAAAAAAGTTTATTCTTTTTCAATGGCATTTTCCCCAGATATCAGAGCTCAGCACTACTGGGCACTGGGAACGCAGTACTGGAATCAGCACTGATTTATGAAACGTCAACAAGCTATGGGATACCCCTCTCATAGACTATGAGATGCCCATATCATACACTATGTGAGACCCATAACATAGACTAAGAGCTAAGAGCCTTGATATGCACCCTAAAGCGGCTCATGGGCAATCTAGGTATAAGCTATCAGCTACTGGCTAACGCTCTTTTATTTTTCCGCAAAAAGTAAATGCTTTTGCCCTGTTTTCAATAATAAGGACAAAAATAAAGATAAAAAAATGTTGACAAGATAAAATATGGGGCGACATAATTTAATTATATTAATAATTGAACAGGAGGATGTTCTATGGCTGAAAAATTGGTGTGGAAGTCCGACTACGAAGTCGGTTACCAAGTAATCGATGACCAGCACAAAAAGCTGGTTGAGCTTGCAGGGGATCTTTATGATGCTACAACGGGAAGCCCCGACAACTACAAGGCTAGCTTGGACGCTGTCCTTAAAGGGCTCACTGATTACACGGTTTACCACTTTTCCACGGAAGAAGGTTTTATGGATAAGCTTTCCTACCCTGATGCTGCTTCTCACAAAGGCGCTCACAAGGAATTCATTGCAGAGCTAGAATCCCAGGCAAAAAATCTTGACTCAGGCTCCATTGAAGACGGCGTAAAGTTTTATGAGTACATAGGCTCTTGGCTTCTTAACCACATTGCAAAAACCGATAAGGCGCTTGCAGGCTTTATTAACGAAAAAGAAGCTTAAAACAGTTTAGATTAAAGCTAAATTTCCATTACCTTAAACTGAGGGTTGCTTGAAACGTTTTAAGCAGCCCTCAACTTTTTTGCACAGCAATTGCGATGATTTTGCATGGCATACAGAAGCCAGAAGCTAAAGACTAACTTATTGCTTTACCCTACATGGTTTCAGCCTCCAGTTCCAAATCTTGACACTCCCGCTCCCTTTTATCATCATTAGAGGATATGCGCTCATGGAGTTCCCCTGCCATCGTGCTAAGCCTTTCGGCCTTTGGCGAGGCTAACAGGGAGGCTGCAGTGCTTACGGAGGAGCGCGGTCTTGTGCGCGCCGCGGTGTTTGGCGGGCCTAAAAGCCGCTTACGGGCGGCGGCTTCACCGTATCATTCTGGCAGGATGTGGTTCTACACTGACCCCGTAAAAAAAACAACTAAGGTTTCAGACTTTGACGTTGAAAAATGGCGCGAGGGAATACGGGAAAGCCTAATCAAAACGTGGAGCGCGGCCCTTTGCGCGGAAGTTGTACTACGCTCGCAAGGCATCTCCGACTGGCGGCTTGTAAACGGCTTTTTGGATGGCATCAATCTTTGTAATGAGGACGCTTGCGAGCCGGCGTTAATTCGATTTTTGTGGCGGATAATTGTAGCATCAGGTTTGCGCGTTGATATAGAAGCTTGCGCTCGCTGCGGCAAGGCGGCGGGCAGCGCCGATATTATTTGGTATATTCCTGTTGAAGACGGATGCGCTTGCGAGGAGTGCGCCGCTCAAGCTGAAAAGGTTTTTGAGCTTTCTGCTGAAAGCCGCTTTTATCTTCTCGCGGCGGAAAGCGCCAACATGAAAGCATCGCGATTGCTTCCACTTTCGGCTGCGTCTTTAAGCGCCTTGCGGGATTTTCTCTTACTTTTAACAGAGAAGATGATAGGCGGAAAGCTAAAGACTGTGCAGTCGGCCGCGGGGCTAATTTAGCGCTATATATTTTATGGAGGAAACATGACAGCCTGCGATGTTATTGCAAAAAAGAGGGACGGCGGCGAGCTAACAGAAGAGGAAATCCGCTTTATGATAGAAGGCTGCACGGCGGGCAGTATCCCAGAATATCAGCTTTCAGCTTGGCTTATGGCTGTATATCTTCGCGGCATGAGCGTTGAAGAAACCGCCTGCCTTACCTCGGCGATGCTCAATTCCGGCAAGGTGCTTGATCTTTCTGACATTGCGTACGCTACGGCGGACAAGCACTCGACAGGCGGCGTGGGTGATAAAATCTCAATTCCGCTTGCGCCGATTGCTGCCGCCTGCGGGGTTGTAGTGCCAATGATGAGCGGGCGCGCGCTAGGGCATACCGGCGGCACCCTTGACAAACTAGACGCAATAAAGGGATACAAGACGTGCCTTACAGAAGCGGAGTTTCGCAGCGTACTAAAGGCTTGCGGCTACGCTATGACGGGGCAGACAGCAGAAATTGCACCCGCCGATAAAACCCTTTACGCGCTGCGCGATGTTACAGCAACAGTTGAGTCAATTCCGCTAATTACGGCAAGCATTATGTCCAAAAAGGCTGCAGAGGGCACGGCGGCACTCGTTTTTGACGTAAAGTGTGGCAAGGGCGCCTTTATGAAAACGCAAAAAGATGCGGAGGCGCTCGCTCTTTCCCTTGTTAAAACGGGAAAGGCTTTTGGCAAGGCGTGCTCTGCTCTCATTACCGCGATGGATGAGCCTTTAGGTCGTGCTACGGGTAACTTTTTGGAAATAGAGGAGTCGATGGACATTCTAGAAGGAAAGGGGCCCGCCGACACATCCTTTTTGACGATTGAACTCGCCGCTAGAATGTGCTTTCTTGCGGGCAAGGCGGCAAGCATTGAAGAGGGGCGCGGCATGGCAAAAGAGGCAGTTGAAAGCGGCCGGGCGATGGAGCTATTCCTCAAGAATGCCGAGGCGCAAGGAGCGGAGATTGGCGCATTGCTTGCGGATAGGGGGAAGCGCCGCTCCCCGCACAAGGCCCTAATCCGCGCCGCGCAAGACGGCTATATTGCGGGCATTGACGCGCTAGAGGTGGGCCGCGCGGGCGTGGCTTTGGGCATTGGCCGCACTCGCGCCGACGAGCCCGTGTGCCCCGACGCCGGAATAAT
>CAYYCW010000120.1:0-4700 GCA_964470435.1 uncultured Treponemataceae bacterium | reverse complement strand
AGCTTATAGCTTATAGCTTATAGCTTATAGCTTATAGCTTATAACGTGTAACATCTTTCTTGACCTTGAGGCGCGTGGTTTGCTATTATTTTTTGCATGAATAAAGAAGGTGCTTCTGCCGTGCGCGGGCTTGTTAAGGTGCCCGGAAGGGATTCCAGCACTTCTCAAAAAACAAGGGATTTTGCGCATGAAAGCCCTTACAGAAAGGTTGCTAAGTTTTTAATTTTAATTGGCGCAGAAGAAGCGGCTAAAGTTCTTTCAATGCTCTCCCAAGAGCAAATTGAAAAAATCATCTTGGAAGTGGCTTCTATTAAGTCGGTGGACCCGGACGAAGCTACAGACATTTTTGCTGAGTTTGACAGCCTTGCCAAGGGAGCAGCCCTAAATTCAGGCGGCATTGACACTGCCCGAGACATTCTTACCACCGCCTTTGGAAGCGACGCTGCCGCCGAAGTTATAGACAAGGCGGTGCCTCTTTCTGTAGAAAAGCCTTTTAGCTTTTTGTCATCCGTAAGCGCGGACAAGCTTTGCCAGCTTATGCAGGGAGAATCTCCTGTGGTGTGCGCGGCAACCCTTTCCCAGTGCCCACCCAAGCTTGCGGCCGCGACCATTGCCCGCATGCCTGAAGACATAAAAAGAAAAACTGTAATCCAGCTTGCAAACCTAAAGGAGCTTAACCCGACCGCCCTTAGAAGCTTGGCTGCGTCCATGCAAGCAAAGCTTAAAAAGCTTGCAATATCGTCCACTGCTTCCGTTGACGGGCCTTCTGTACTTGCAGGCATTTTGCGCAAAATGGAAGGCTCTGCGGAAAAAGATATACTTGATTCCCTTGCGGGCGTTGATCCCTCTCTTGCAAAAGACATAAGCGATCGCCTCTTTACCATAGACGATATTGTTTTTGCTTCTGACAGGTTTATTCAAGAAGAGCTTCGCAATATGAAAGACCATGAGATTGCAGCGCTTATTTTTGGCAAGGGGGAAGACTTTCGCCATAAGATATTCAAGAATATATCCAAGTTGCGAGGCGCTGCCGTTCTTGAAGAAGAAAGCGCTTGCTCGCCGTTTTCGCCCAACGAATGCAACGCGGCGACTTCCGCCTTTTTTGCCACTGTGCGCAAGGGTTGGGAAGATGGGCTTTTTAGCATTGACGACGGCGACCGCGGCGAGGTGTGGGTAGAATAACCCTTAGCGAAAACAGCGGCGCATAACTAGGAAGAAAAATGAAAAGCGTAACGTTAAATAAAGGCGATGTGTTAAGCGGTTTTAGGGTTTTAGACGTTGTCCCGATTGAAGAGATGGACGCGGCGGGCGTTTATGCTGTGCATGAAAAAAGCGGATGTGAGCTTTTTCATGTTTGCTGCGATGATGCTGAAAACCTTTTTGCCTTTGCCTTTGCCACGCCGCCCGGCAACTCTAAGGGAACGGCGCATATAATAGAACATTCCGTGCTTTGCGGCTCTGAAAGGTTTCCGCTTAAAGATCCCTTTGTTGTGCTTGCGGGGCAAAGCGTAAAAACCTTTTTGAACGCTATGACCTACTACGACAAAACTGTATACCCTGCAAGCTCCATTTCCCGCGCGGATTACTTTAACTTGATGGCGGTTTACGGCGACGCGGTGTTTTTTCCGCTTTTGGAAGAATGGACCTTTTTGCAGGAAGGCCGCCGCTTTGAAGTTCAGGCAGACGGAAACCTTGCAGTGCAAGGCGTTGTCTTTAACGAAATGAAGGGCAATTATTCCTCATTTGATGCTGTTGCTGCCGACTGGACTGTGCGCTCCCTCTTTGAAGGCACTGCCTACGGCTTTGATTCCGGCGGCGAGCCTGAATGCATTCCTGACTTAACCTTTGAGGAGTTTAAGGCGTTCCATAAGAAGCACTATCACCCTTCAAACTGCCGTGTTTTTCTCTATGGCGACATTCCAACTGAAGAGCAAATGGCCTTTCTTGACGAGAGCTTTCTTTCCCGTTTTGAACGCGCCGAAAGGCCGCCCGTGCCGCCAGCGCCTGAAAGGTGGAGCAAGCCTAAGACGGTACGCCGCCCAGCGCCTGCAGGCGATGCCTCTTGCGATGAGGGCAAGGCGTCAGTTTCCCTAAACTGGCTTTTGCCTGAAAGCGCTGATGTGGAATCGTTTATGCTTGCTTCTTTAATAGAAGAAATTTTAGTTGGGCATGACGGCTCTCCTCTCTCTAGGGCGCTGCTTGAGTCAGGCTTAGGCGATGATATTCTTCCTTCAAACGGGCTGGAAACTAGTATGCGCTTTATGGGCTTTTCTGCAGGCTTGCGTAATGTAAAGGAAGAGGATGCGGCGGCCGTTGAGTCGCTAATCCTTAAAACGCTTCGCGACTTGGCGGAGGGCGGCATACCTGAAGCTGATGTTAAAACCGCCATACGCGCTATTGACTTTAGCAACAGGGAGATAAAGAGGAGTTCAGGGCCTTTTTCCCTTGTGGTGATGGTGCGCGCGCTGCGCGGCTGGATGTTCGGCAGGCGGCCGATTGACTCCTTGCGCGTCATTCCCGCTTTTGAAAGCCTAAAAGAAAAAATAGGGCAAAACCAGTCTCTGCTTTCTGACTTTATCCGCGAGCGCTTTCTTGAAAACAGCCACCGCTGCCTGCTTTCAGTTTACCCAGACAAGGAGTGGAACGCGCGCGCTGACGCTCTTCTAAAGGAAAAGTGCGCCGAGTTTGCTAAAGAGGCGAGGCTTGATGATGAGCAAAGGCGAAAAGCTTACCTTGAAGCGCAAGAAGCTTTTTTTGAAAAACAGCGCGTGCCTGATTCAGCGGAAAGCCTGGCGCTAATCCCGCACCTTTTGCCAGCTGAGCTCCCTAATGAACCTGAAGAGCCGCCCTTTAGCCTGAAATGCTTTGGCGAAGGCGCTGTGATGATGGTTCACACGCTTAACACAAACGGCATTTCTTACGCTGACTTTTTCTTTCCGGTAGACACGCTTGCGGTAGAAGACTATGCGCTTTTGCCTTTTTTTTCCATCGCTTACTCTAATGTGGGGCTTAGCTTACCTGACGGCAGCAAAATGAGCTGGGCTGAAAGCTCCGCGCGTTCTGCTGAGCTTTTTGGGGGAGCGGCTTTTTCCCTTTATACGTCTTCTATAGTTGAAGGCGCGGTGTTGCCTCAGCCTTTTAAGGCGGACGACGCGGGACGGGACTTTATTGTCTTTAGAGTCAAGATGCTTGAAGAGCTTACTGAAGAAGCCTTTGACTTTGCGCTCAACATTATTCAGCATGCTGACTTTTCCGATGAAAAGCGAACGAGTCAGCTTTTTTCTGAATACCGCAACGACATGGAAGCGTCCATTGCCCCAGCCGGGCATCAGTATGCGGCTTCCCGCGCTTCTGCGGGAGCAAGCCGCGCAAAGGCTATTGATGAGCTTTGGAACGGCTTTGCGCAAATCCGCTTTTTGCGCAGCCTTGCTGAAAACAAAGAAAGACTGCGCGAGTTGCCTAGCCGCCTTGCAGCGTTAAAAGAAAGAATTTCAAAAAGCGGCGTTTTTGTGCACCTTACAGGCACGGAATCAGGTATAAAGCGGCTTACTAGTTGCGTTAGCTCTAAAATGGCAGGCTTTTCAGGTCTTGCCCCTGCAAGCAGGAAAACAGCGGCAGATGATGCCTTCTTTGAGTCGGTTTCTGCCTTACAGCTAGGCGAGCGCTGCTTTGAGCGCGTTTTTTCTGAAATGCAGGTAGGCTTTGCGGCTACAGCATTCCGCGCGCCGCCTTATCCTAGCCTAATGCATTCCGCGCTTACTGTACTTGGCCACTGGCTTTCAACAGGGCCGCTTTGGGAAAAGGTGCGCACTGCAGGCGGGGCTTACGGCGCCTTCGCTTATCCCGATTCGCTAGAGAATGTGTTTATCTTTTCTTCCTACCGGGATCCTGATCCAATACGTTCCCTTTCAGCCTTTTTGGAATCTATTGGCGAGGCTGCAGTCTCTTCTCTTTCTAAAGAAGAAACTGATCGCATGATTACGGGAACTTTTAGCAAGGAGCTAGAGCCAAAGTCGCCTTCGTCTTCCGCCTTTATAGCTTGCGCTCGCTTTTTGTACGGCATAACGCCCGAAACGCGAAAGCAAAAGCTTGAACTTATGAAAGCTTTAACACCTGAAAATCTTAAAGAAGCAGCTGCCTTTATAGCAAAAGGAATTGGCAAGCATGCTGAAGCTGCTGTTGGAACACGGGCTCTTGTAAAAGAGCGTAAAGAAACTTGTGGCGAAACAAGAATTTTTGAGCTATAATGTTAGGAATTGAGAATGAAAAAAATGAAAAATATAGATAATGTAAATATTGAAGGACTAGATATTCTAAAGCAGCTTGTTTCCGATGTTCAGGGGGCGCCTTTCCCTAAAGATGTAAACAACGAGCTTTATGAAATATGGTACGAGCACGCCCAACGCATTGCCATTCAGTGCTTAGAGTATTTGGATAAGAATTTCCCTGACATCAAAGAAGAGGGTATTCCAGATTTCTAGGATAGATTAGCTGCCATATATCAGCTTTGGAGTAGAGCGGGTAGACTTCTGCTTGCATAAGCGAAGAGCTGCTTGCTCTACTTGCAAGCTGGCGGCTTGAAGCTAAAAAATCCAAAACCCCTTGATACATCCCTCATCCCCGTGCTATCCTTTATGTTATGGGAAGGGGCTTTAATCCTTTAATCCTTTAATCCTTTAATCCTTTAATCCTTTAATCCT
>CAYYCW010000119.1:0-4785 GCA_964470435.1 uncultured Treponemataceae bacterium | reverse complement strand
GGAATGCCCATCCTTTCCCAAATGGCGGCAGACTCCTCGTCGCGCGGCACATCGTCATCTCCCGCAAATACCGTAACGGAAATCTTTTCAGCAGGGATTGCAAGATAATCCTTGCCAGTTAAAAACTCAAAACTAAAGGCAATCGCCTCTTCCTTAAAGTAGTCGCCAAGCGACCAGTTCCCCAGCATTTCAAAAAATGTAAGATGAGAGGAATCGCCCACGCAGTCAATGTCGCCCGTGCGTATGCACTTTTGGTAGTCGGTTAGGCGGCAGCCTGAGGGGTGCGCTTCCCCCATTAGGTATGGCACAAGCGGGTGCATTCCCGCCGTTGTAAAAAGCACAGTGGGATCGTTTTCCGGCACGAGCGACTTGCCAGAAATTTCCGCGTGCCCCTTGCCCTTAAAAAAGGAAATGTATTTGGAGCGCAATTCGTCAGCGGTCATGGCAACAATACTAGACAAAGACGCCTTGCTTGTCAATCTGATGAAGCGGAGAGCTTTTGCGCGGTTTAGGGAGGCGTTTCAGGACTCCATTAATGGCCAAGTCGTGCTGGGCAACTATGACGCTTTTAGAAAATCCTGTGCAGCCTAAACGAGCTAGAAAGGTCGGGGAAGCTATCATCATCAACAGCGGCATCGCCGCCTTCGGTGTTGCCGCCGCTTTCTTGTGCTCCATAGGCGGATGCTTCCGCGCCGTTGCTTTCAGCGCTATCGGCGGTTTCCGGCAAAAGCATTGATGGGAAGCATTCCGAAAGCGCGTGTATAAATACGGCGGCGGCTTGCGCCACATTTAGGCTTTCAATCTTCCTAGTGCCTGGAATGCGCACGAGGTAGTCGCATTGATTCACAACTTCAGCAGAAAGACCGTTTTCCTCATTGCCAAACACAAGAATAATGCCTTCATCACCTTTGGTTATCCGCTTTAGGTCGGAAACATGCGCGCGCCCGCGGTGACTTGCTCCTATGCGCGTCATCTTGCCTTCAGTTTTACTTAAAAGCCAGGCAGCAGTCGAGACCTTGTAAATGTCAACGTATTCCATGCCACCGCGCGCAACTCGGTAAGTGCTCGTTGTAACGCCACATTGTTCTCTCTCTGAACTTACAACAATCTTTGTGCAGCCAAAAAAGGCTGCACTCCTTATAATCGCGCCAAAATTCTGCGAATTGCTTATCCTGTCACAAAGGATAATTTTTTCTCTATTCTTAACCCACTCGTTTAGCGTGTCAAAGCTAAGGCGTGGGATTTCTGTTTGAGCTATCATAGCGACAACGCCCTGATGGTGAACGCTGCCGCTCAAGCGCTGAAGCTCGGCCTCATCCTCCACAACGCGGTAAATACGCCTTTGCACCGCAAGCAGCTTGCAAACCTTGCCAAAGGGCTTTGACCTTTCCGCCGTGAAGAAAAGTCTCCTTATCCTTTCAGGATGCATGCGGGCAAGAGCCTTGACCGCCTCAAAGCCGCAGACTGCAAGCTCAGGTACTCGCTCTTTTTCGCTGGAGATTTTAGAGCTTTCAGGAAAATCCATAGGCTAGGAAGCGTAAATCAAAAGGGGGGAAAATTCAATAGAGGACTATTGGCTAACAGCTTTTAGCTTTTAGCTCTAGGGTGAGAAGCCGTTTAATTTCGATGGTTTTGCTTCTATTAGAAAAAGGGCAGCATCCTCTAATCTTGACTGCGTACGGTCTCGTTAGGCACGCTAATCCAAAGCGGAAAAATCCGCGCAATGTCTTTAAAAATAGCTTCCTGAAGCTGCTTTTCTAGCTCTTGCAAGTCAATAGCTGTTGCGGTATTTTTCTGCAAAGCTCTTTAGGAAAAACTTGCTCAAAAAAAGGCGGAAGCTTTCAATGCCAAGCGCTGTGGCAATCTGGTCAATCGTTTGCAGCTAGGGGAAATACTTGCCGTTTTCCACGCTGTTAATGTAATTCGCGCTTTTTCCGATTGCTAACGTGAGGTCTAGTGCCGCATTCTTTGCAGCTTTCTGTAATGCTTTAAGTTTTTGATAAAGGTTATCCGTAACCCAGTCATAACACGCAGTATTAAAGTGTTTTTTTAGATAGCGCGCACGCAAAGAGAGTGGCTTATTTTAACCGACCTTGGCAAATACTAAATTTATATGTATAATACACATACAATTTCTATATAAAACTACCATGGCGGGCTTGCAAAACTCATTAAAATTGGAGAAAAAATGGGAAGCATTATCTTAGGCGTTATAGGCGCGTTTTTTGTATTGTGCTCGCTGGTTCCCTTTATGGGAATAATAAATGTTATAAGCATACCCTTGCTGATAATTGGCTTGATTTTAGGCATCACTGGCATTTGCAAAAAAGAAAAAGCGAAAAAAGGCTTGCCCATTGCAGGAACTGTCATCTGCGGCCTTTTCTTGCTACTCGCGCTGTCAAGGATAAGCGGAGGTACCAGCATGACGCGAAGTCTTGTTAATGCTACGTCAAAGAAGGCAAGCCAAAGCGCTATTAAGCAAATGAAAAGTGCTGTAGACAATATTAATCAATTTGTGAATGATCTTGACGAGATTTCAAATCCACTGGATGAATTGTCCAATCGATAAGCATTAATGGAAAAATAAGCAAATGCGAACTTTGGCGCAAGCTCTGAATTGCCTCACATCCATGCCCTCGAAACCCAAACCAAAAAGGCAGAAAACGCAACAAGAAGGATGATGAGCGCCGCATGCTTAAATTTCAGCTTCCACATTAGGTAGCGCGTGTGCTTGCCAGCGGAATAATACCTTGCCGCTATTGCAAGCGAAAGCTTTTCAGCCTTAATTAGGGTACGCATTACGAGCGGCACGATTAGGGCAACTGTTTCCCTAATCCTTCCGCCTTTTTTTCTTTTGCCTGTGCCGCCGCCAAAGGCTTCTGTCCTTACGCGCCGCGCGATCTTTATCTTTTCAGCCTCAGCATAAAGAAATGGGAAAAAGCGGAAAACAAGGCTTATCAAAAGCGCGACATTCCTCACAGGGATTCTAAAAAGCCGCAAGGGGAAGAGGATAGCTTCAGCGCCGCATGATATTTCCGTTGGCGGCGTCAAAAAGACAAAAAGGGAAAGCTCTGTTAAAAGGCACAAAAAGCGCAAAAAGAAAAGGGCGGCACCTGCAGCGTCTTTAAGTATAAAGCACTGGATTGCTATAATGATTAGAAGCCAGGGAAGTATGCGAAGCACAGCCTTAAAAAGCTTAAAAAGAGAGTAGCCCGAAAGCCGTGCTGCTACAATAAGAAAAAGCGCGTAAAGGCTAAGCGGCGCCCAATTCGCCATCAAAAGAGTGGCGGCAACAGCAACAGCGCACAATAAGAACTTTGCAACAGGCGGCATAGTAGCAAAAATAAGCGGCGGCTCATTGCGCAGGCTTTCTTTAGCCTCCGCTTCTTGCGCTTCAGCTTGCGGCTTTTGGAAGCTATCAAGGCTGATTACCTTATCTGCAAGGCCTTCAAAGTCAGCGCGCCTATTCGCGCTAAACATAACAGCCTTGCCGCTTTTTGCAAGCCGCTTAAAAAGCTCACCTATTTCCCCGCGCGCATTGGCGTCAAGGGCTGAAAAAGGCTCGTCAAAAAGAAGAACATCACTGCCTGTTGCAATAATACCCGCGATAGCCGCCTTTCGCTTTTCTCCGCCGGAAAGGCTAAAGGTTTTCCTGTCCGCAAACTTCTCAAAGGGAAGCCCCGCTGCGTCCATCACTTCCCGCACCACCTCCTTTAGCTCTTCTCCTGGAACTTTGGCGCTTTCCAGAGCAAAGGCTACGTCATCGGCTACAAACTCCTCAAAAAGCGCTGTCTCGCTTTCTTGCACAGCAAGGGCAACCCTTGACTCCGCTTTTATATCGATTTTACCGCTTTCGGCCGCTAGTATTCCTGCAAGGCTAAGCAACAAAAGGCTCTTGCCGCTGCCCGACTCCCCTGTAACGGCGGCTATCTCCCCTGCTCTTAAGCTAAGGGAAACGCCGCAAAAGGGCCCCGCCGAAAGATCGGTGCAAGCAAGAAGGGGCAGCTCCTCGCTTTCTTCTATCATATTGCTTATATTGCTATTTTCTTCCTTATAAATAAGAGACCATTGCGCAAGCGTTTCGTTGGGGAAAAGCTTAAACTCATCCCTTGAGCCGTCAAAGACAAGTGCGCCATCGCTTAAAATGATTATCCTGCTTGCGCGCATAGCCTCATCGATGTAGTGCGTAACATGAAAGATAGTCTTGCCGTCACTGCATGCCGCGTCAAGAAATCCGAGCAGCGCGTCCCTATCCTTTTCGGAGATCATCGATGAGGGCTCGTCAAGAAGAAGGATGTCCGGGTTTAGCGTATTAGCTCCAGCAAGGGCAAGCCGCTGCTTTTGCCCTGTTGAAAGCTCCTCAGTCCGCGCTGTCCCCTTTGCGTCAGGAAGAAATAAAGATAGGGCATCCTCAACTCGCTTGTGCATCTCTTTTCGCGGAATGCTTAAGTTTTCAGGCCCGAAAGCCGCATCAAGCTCTACAGTTTCAGCTACAATTTGGTCATCAGGCGCCTGGAACACAACAGCTGTCGGTACATAAATAATGCCGCCTTCCGTCTTTCCTCCATTTTGGGTGTGCTCACTAAAGATGCGGATTGCGCTTTCCATATTGGATGAGCCATGTGCAAGCCCCGCAATGCAGCGCAGAAGCGTGCTTTTGCCTGAGCCATTCGCTCCAAGCACCGCGATGTATTCCCCACGTTCAACGCTAAAGGAAACATCCCTTAGCGCGTCCCTTTCGCTTAGCATGTACCTGAACGAAAGGCCTTCAACGCTCAAGATCAC
>CAYYCW010000118.1:0-4927 GCA_964470435.1 uncultured Treponemataceae bacterium | reverse complement strand
TGAGCACTAAGCACTAACTTAGCGCTGAGCTCTGAGTGCCGTCTGCTGTCTACTGAATAACAGCACCGAGCACACAGCACTAGATCGTCCATTTACGCTTTCGGGCAAAGCGGGTAAATGCTCCTCGCATTTGGCATTACCGCGTGATAAATTGTTAGCTCCATGATACAATACTTGTGCAAGCTAGGCTTGGCAATTTTCTAAAGCTTTGCTCGCTACAAATTAGGAGATAATCCCTTGATGGAAAAATATTTTTCTGTAATCCGTTTTTCCCCTCTTTTTGATGGAATCTATGTGGATGCTATGCGCCATATACTATGCTGTCTTGAGGCACGCGTTCAGGACTTTGATCGGGGAGAGGTTATATATCATTATGGGGACGTAATTGATAGCGCAGGTATAGTTCTTGAGGGCAAGGTTGCGCTTGTTGCGCACGGGTTTGGAGGCGAGGAGTCAAGCATTCAAGTGGCAGTGCCCCCGCAATCCTTTGGTTGTGCGCACTCATGTTTGATTGGGCAAAAATCGGAGAATATTATAGAAGCGCGTAAAAAGGCAAAGGTTATGTTTGTTAAGCTTTCAAGGCTGCTTAGGCTAGAAGCAATCGGGTGCCGCTATGTAGCCCAAATGACTGCGAATTTAGTTAAGCAGATTGCAGCTGAAAACTTGGAACAGGGGCGCAGAATCCACGTTATGGGGCAAAAGTCTATAAGAAGAAAGCTTTTGATGCATTTGGAGCAAAGCGCTACAAAAAGCGAGTGTGGATTATCCTCCTTAAGCCGCCAAGAGCTTGCTGATTACCTTGGAACTGATCGCAGCGCCCTTTGCCGTGAAATTGGCAAAATGAGGGATGAGGGCTTTATTGATTGTTGCAGAAATGCAATAAAAATTGTTGGCAAAAATTAGGCATTTGTTGCGCATGCAACTGAAAGTTAAAGCCTTGCCCATTATGCTTTTGATTATTAAGTTAGTAGCTACTAACTTAATTGCGCTTTTAGCGTTCAGCTGTGTGCAATCTTATGAAATACTTTAAAGGAGATATTATGAAAAAGAAATTTCTTTTTATGCCTGTTTTGCTTTTTTCAGTCTTGATTTTTGCTGTCTTGCTAAGCTCATGCTCGAAGGGGAGCGGCAATCAGGGAAGCGCACCGCAGGCTGGCGATTCTGGCACGCACATTGTTGTTGACCATGCGGGCAACGAGGTGGAAGTTCCCAACAACATCCAGCGCGTGGTTATTGACCAAATACCCATACTTTCTACATACATGGCCTATTTCCAAGGCTCCGCGCCTTATCTTGTGGGTTTTGCGGGCTCGTTTAAGGAAATTATTTCAAGGACAGTGCTTGCAAACATAGCTCCAGAGCTTATGGAAGCGAATACTACTGTATACGCGCAGTCAGACATAAATGTAGAAGAAATTGTCAAGCTCGAGCCCGACGTTATCTTTTACAACGCAAACAATAGGGAACACGCGCAAGCTATGCAGTCAAGCGGTATTCCAGCTGTTGGCTTTGCCACAATAAACGCTGATACCCCTGCAGATCCCCTCCTTCGCTACAAGATGTGGCTTAGGCTCCTAGAAGATGTTTTTGGGGAGCCTGGAAAGATGGATGACTTCTTTGAAAGCGGTGATAAAATTGTAGAAGAAGTTGAGGGCATTATAGCAGGAATTCCGCAAGAGGAGCGACCAAGCGCTATAATACTTTACCGCCTTTCTTCAGGCGTGCCTCAGGTGGCGGGGCAGGGGGTGTTTGGCTATTATTGGCTTGAGCACTTGGGCTTAAAAAACATTGCGGCAGAAGCGCAAGGCTTTGCGCAAACAAGCTTTGAGCAATTCTATATTTGGAACCCGGAAGTTCTCTTTTTGAATGGGCCAGGCCTTTCAAGAATTACCGCGCAGGATGTTCTTAATAACGCTGTAGACGGCGCGGACTTTTCGCCTATAAAGGCTGTACAAGATGGCCGCGTTTACAACACAACGCTTGGGATGTGGAATTGGTTTACGCCAAACCCGGACGCGCCGCTTGTGTTTGCTTGGCTTGCATGCAAGACATACCCAGAAGCATTTGCAAATTACCCACTTGAACAGACAATACGCGATTATTACAGGCAACACTATGGCTATGAAATTTCTGACGAAGAGCTTGAGGAAATGCTTCAGCTTTGAAAAATAGCTTGTGGATAAAGGATAGCCATTTTACAGTCCTGGCTAGGCTTTGCATGGTTTTGCTTCCCGTCCTTACCGCCCTCGTTTGCCTTTGCATAGGAAGGATGAGCCTTTCTATAGCGGAGGTTATTCAAACGCTGCAGGACGCGCTTTTTGGGGGAGAGCGGGGCAGGAACTACGCAATAGTTATAAACTTGCGCCTGCCAAGGATATTGATGGCTATTATTGTTGGAGCAGGTCTTGCTTGCGCTGGCGACACCTTTCAAGCTTTGTTTTCTAATCCGCTTGCAACGCCTGATATCCTTGGCGTTTCAAGTGGCACCTGCGTGGGCGCGATTTTGGCAATACTAATGTCAAGAAGCATTATGGAAATCCAGCTAATAGCGCTTGTGTTCGGCCTCGCCTCCGTTTGGATTACCATGCGCGTTGCAGGCGGCAGGGAGGGGCAGTCTGTAATATTTTTGGTTTTGGCAGGCGTTATAATCTCTGCCCTCTTTGACGCAATAGGCTCCCTTCTAAAATACACAGCTGACCCCATGAATCAGCTACCGGAAATTACTTACTGGCTTATGGGCAGTTTTACAAGCGCCACCTACAACGAGCTAATGGTTGGTGCCCCGATGATTCTTGCAGGAATTGTAGCCATTTACTTACTTCGCTACCGCCTTAATATCCTTTCTTTAAGCGATGATGAGGCGAGGGCAAGCGGCATAGACATTAAAAAAACAAGGCTTATCTTTATCCTTGCCGCCACCATGATTACAGCTTCTTGCGTTTCCATGAGCGGGCAGGTTGGCTGGATAGGGCTTTTAATTCCGCATTGCGCAAGGATGCTTACAGGCAGTAATAACCGCTTTGTCATTCCAGCGGCTATAAGCCTAGGCATGAGCTTTATGATTATAATAGACACGCTTTCAAGGACAATTAGCATTATAGAGCTGCCTCTTTCCGTGCTTACGGCAATCATTGGGGCACCGATGTTTATTTCCTTGCTTAGAAAAAACAGGAGCAATCTTAGATGACGCTTGAAGTTCAAAACGGCTTCTTTTGCTACCCTAGGCAGCCCGATATATTGAAGGGAGTTAATCTCATCCTAAGGCCAGGCAAGATACTTGCTATACTAGGACCTAACGGCATAGGAAAGACAACTCTTTTGAAGTGTATTGTAGGGCTTTTGAAGTGGAAAAGCGGGTGTTCCCTTGTTGACGGCCGCGACATTGGCACCTTTTCTCCAAGGGAGATTTGGTCTCGAATTTCATATGTGCCGCAGTCACACAGCTTTGCGTTTTCCTTTACCGGTCTTGAAATGGTAATTATGGGGCGTAGCGCGCACATGGGAACCTTTGAGCAGCCGGGTAAAAGGGAACTCTGTATGGCAATGGAAGTTATGGAGCGGGCGGGAATTGAACGGCTTGCCCACAAGGATTGCAACCGCATGAGCGGGGGCGAGCTTCAAATGATTTTAATTGCCAAAGCTTTGGTAAATAACCCTGAGCTTATGATTTTAGATGAGCCTGAGACAGGCCTTGATTTTCACAATCAAATTCTCGTCTTAGACATGATAGAAAAGCTGTCTCACAAAGAAAACATTTGCGCAGTGATGAACACCCATTATCCCACAAACGCGCTTTCAATTTCGGATGAAGCGTTTATGCTTGATAACAGCGGTGGATTCATGTACGGGCCTACGGGTGAAGTCTTGAATGAGGAAAACATTTCGCGCTCCTTTGAAGTCCGTGTTGCGGTAAACGAATTTCAATTTGGAGAAAAGACTGTAAAAAGCATTGTTCCCGTAGCTTTGGCGTAAGGAGAAATTCTAAGAAGCTGTTCCAATAGCCTTAAAATCGCCGCAACATGATGGATATAGAAGCAATGTCAAGCATGACCTCTGCAGAGGCAACCTTTTTTTCGTAATCTTTCGACAGCCGCCTGTAGTTGTTTAAGCAGGCAAACGTGCGCTCCACTCTCCAGCGCTTTGGAATAATGCGCCAGCCTGGCGCTATCTTTTCCGAAATATCCACCTTTAGCCCAAGCTCGTTTACAACATCAGCCTAAAATGTCTTGCGATAGCCCGCATCAGCGCAGAAGGCCTTGATAGATGGATGCTTTTCAACCGCAAACCTTGCGACCATGATGCCCGCCTTTGTATCGTGCAGGTTTGCCCGGTGCACTTTCCGAGCGAGCATATTGCCCTGCGTGTCAACTGCTATATGTCGATTTCTGCACTTTACTTTTTTTCCCGTGAATGCCTCGCCCCTAGCCTGAGCTAGATGTTTTTATGCTCTGCGAATCTATTATTCCATAGGTTGGTTGAGGATTGCGCCCAGCCGCTGTCCGCGAATGCGCGATAAGAGCCTTTTGAATCTTCTCTGCATGAGCCCGCTTTTTATCGCCGCATAATAGAATTTCGCCACTGTCGAGTGAGGCGGTCAGCGGAAGATTGCGCCACTTGCATCCGTTGTGGACAAGGTACAGCACGGCATCGACAAGCTCCCGCTTTTCCCACTTGCTTTTATTGCCAGGCCGCGGGAACAGCGGGGCTATCAGATTCCACTGGCTGTCAGTTAAGTCTGTCGGGTAGGCTTTTCGCTCATTTTTTATTATCATGCATCATAGTATACTCAGTTTTTCCTTTATTGGAACAGCTTCTAAGAGCTAAGCTCTCGAATCCCCTTGACAAAAATCCGCAACACTGCTAGGCTATGCCTGCAAACAGGCAATGGCGTCATGTTTGGCGGCCGTTGCCTGTTTTGTCTCTATTT
>CAYYCW010000117.1:0-4937 GCA_964470435.1 uncultured Treponemataceae bacterium | reverse complement strand
AGCGGCTTGTGGAGTCTGCAAGCAAAAGAACGTTAAGGCCCATTTGCCTGTAATATTCCGCGAGGGTAACGGCCGTGTAAACGGAAGCCTCGCGCGCGGCAACAGGCATGGAAGAGGTGTTGCAAATGATAATCGTCCTTTCCATTAGGGAGCGCCCCGTACGCGGGTCGGTGAGTTCCGGAAACTCTTTAAGAGTTTCTACAACCTCGCCCGCGCGCTCACCGCAGGCTGCAATGACTACAATGTCAACCTCAGCGTTTCGGCTAGTGGCGTGCTGCAAAACTGTCTTTCCAGCGCCAAAAGGACCAGGAATGCAGTAAGTGCCTCCCTTTGCAACGGGAAAGAATGTGTCTATTGTGCGTATCTTGGTTACAAGCGTTTCGGAGGGTTTTAACCTTTCGGCGTAGCATTCAACTGCGCGCTTTACAGGCCAGCGGAATGTCATTGTAAGGGGAATTGTTCTACCCTTCTCATCCTCAATTTCTGCGATTGTCTCGCGGATAGTGTAAGCCCCCGCGCCCTTTACGGACTTTACAGTGTATGTGCCGCTAAGGTTAAACGGCACCATAATCCTGTGCGTAAAGCTCCCCTCTGGAACTGTGCCGATTGTGTCGCCGCTTGAAACCGAATCACCTGGCTTTGCTACAGGCGTAAAGTCCCACTGCTTTTCAGCGGGAAGTGGGTCAAGGTAAAGCCCCCTTTCCAAGAAGTACCCTGCCTTTTCCGCAAGCTCAGGAAGTGGGTTTTGAAGCCCGTCAAAGACCTGCCCCAAAAGGCCGGGGCCTAGCTCTACAGAAAGAAGATCGCCCGAAAACGTTACGTTATCACCTACGGCAATTCCCTTTGTAATTTCAAAAACCTGAATCTGTGCTACAGAGCCGCGAATTCTAATAACTTCACTTTTAAGCTGCTTGCCACCTGTTTCAACAAAGGCAACCTCGTTCAGCGAAACGGTACCGTCAAAGCCAACGCTCACCATGTTACCGTTAGCGCCTACCACCTTTCCCTTAGTTCCAATCATAGTCTATTTCTCCAAAATTAGCCGCCTGAACCCCTGGCATCGAGAATCGAATTATAAATGCGCATGTATTCAGCCCTCCCCGCTTCAGCAGAAAAAGCGGAACTCCGCTCCCTTATCAAAAGCATTAGCGCGTACGCAAAAACCGCCTCAGAATCATAAAAATGACCTGAGCCTAAATCCCGCACGTATGCAAACCTCGCCCTGTCAAGGAAAAGCTCAGCCTCCAAGGGGCTATCCATCTCTGCTGCAGCCTTTGCTGCGGCGGCTGCTTCAAAAGACTGCGCAATAGCCTCAAGGATAAAAGATGAGTCGAGTCTCGCGTTTCCCGCTTGTGCATCGCGCTTTAGCCTTGCAGCCCTAGCGCGGGCAAGCGAAAACCTCAATGCGCGCTCATATCTATTCCAGCTGTCAACAACAGCAGAGCCAGTGCCATTTTCGCCTTCCCGCGGTGGAATAAGCGAAATGGCGCTAAGCGTCTTTAAGTCATCCGCAGAAAGGCAACGCTCTGCAATGGAGTAAAAATCCTTATAGGAAATCGCGGGCGCCGAAGTTTCAAAGATAGTTGGAAGCTGCGCCATAAGGTAATAATAGCTTGCCACAGCTTAAAGCTCCTTTGCGGCAGCCTTCATTATCCCTGCAACCTTCGGCGCTAAATAGGAGGAAAACAAGTCTGCGACCGCTTCGGCGGAAAAGTCATAGTAGGCGGAGCCGTCTTTTTCCGCAATCCTAAAGCCGCCTTCAATTCCTTCTCCTGCAGAAATTTCAATGCCGCCAGCCACCTTTCCCTTAAGTTCAGAAAGCAAAAAAGACTGTACTCCAGAAAGCTTATCTGCAGGAAGAAGAACTTCAAGGCCGCCATCGCCCTTTTCTTCAGCCCACGCCTTAAGCATATCGGGAAGCGCCGCTTGAAGCACAGAAGCGTCAATGGCCTTATCCGTTTCAGCCCTTATAACAGCGGAAAGTTGCGCTTCAATACCTTCCCTAAAAGAAATTAAAAGGTTTCGCGCAGCCTGCTTTATAGAATCTTCAGCAGCTTTTTTTTCACGCTCCGCTTCTTCCTTGCCGTTGCGGATGAGGGTATCAGCCTGGCCTTGCGCGTCAGCAACAATAGCCTTAGCCTTATCATTAGCCTCTTTTATGATTTTTTCAGCCTCAGCGGAAGCCGCGTCAACGCCATCCTTCTTTATTTTATCCACAAGCTCCTGAAGTTGAATATCCACTGTCCACCTCCTAGCATTTTATAGGACATTTTGCGCAATCTGTCTAGTCTTGTAGCATAACTTCACATAATTATTTTACAGCTTCTTCTATAATTATATACAATGATGTGCGACGCTAAAAGCTAAACTTCCAAATAGTCTTATGCCTGTAAAGTTCACCCGGCCGTAAAATGCAGTCAGGAAAATCAGCGTTATTCGGGCTATCAGGAAAGGCTTGAGTTTCCAAGCAAAGGGCGCTTCTCCTTCTGTAAACAAAGCCGTTTTTGCCCACCTCGTTTTCAATAAAGTTACCTGTATAAAACTGCACGCCCGACTGCGTAGACTTAACGATAAGCATCTTGTTGGACGCGGAATCGCACAAAAAGGCTACTGGATTCACTCGCTTATCCGTTTGGTTAATAGCCCAGCAGTGGTCATAGCCTTCTGGCAGCGCACCAATGTCGGCGCCTATACGCTTGGGAGCGCGGAAATCGAATGGCGTGCCCTCCACCGCAGCAACGCCTCCCGTAGGAATGCCCGCGCCATCAACGGGCACGTAGCTGTCGGCAAAAAGCAGGAGGCTATGATCAAGGATTGAGGGCGAATACTCGCCCGCGAGGTTAAAGTAGGTATGGTTTGTAAGATTGAATGGCGTGGGCGCATCTGCGTGAGCATAATAGCGGAGCACAATCTCATTCTTAAAGTTGAGGCTATACACAACCCGCACAGAACAAGAGCCAGGAAAGCCCTGTTCCCCTGCTGGGCTTAGCCTTGTAAAAACAACGCCCGCTTCATCATGCTTCTTAAAAGCGCTAGAAGCCCAAAGCATCTTGTGCCAGCCAGGATTTCCGCCGTGCAGGCAGTTACCGCCGTCGTTGTCAGTTAGATGATACTCCTTTCCGTCAAGAGTGAATGATGCTCCCGCAATCCTATTAGCGTATCTTCCTATAAGAGCGCCAAAGTAAAACGGATTTTTAATGTAGCCTTCAAGCGTGGAGTAGCCTAGCACAACGTCTATAGGATTTTGGCAGCCCAGCAGCACAGACGTGATAATACAGCCATAATCCGTAGCAGAAAAAGACATTTCCCCGTTGGAAATCGTAAAAAGCGATGCCCTTTTGCCATTTGAAAGCGCGCCGAAAATGCGCTTTGTTATCTTCATTTGCGAGCTAAGGCATTTAGCCGCTCATTTTTCTGCAAAGGTTCAAGCTTAAAGCGAGCCGCATCTAGCGCAGCGTGCTGCAGCTGACTTTGCGGTAGCGCAACCTCCAAGGGCTGTTTCCCTAAGCTCAAAAGGAATAGCCTTTCCCACCTTGTACATGGTTTCAAGCATTTCGTCAAAGGGAATAAGCTGGCCTATGCCGCTAAGGGCCATTTCAGCGGCTACAAGAGCGTTGGCGGCCCCTGAAGCGTTCCTATTTTGGCAAGGGTATTCTACAAGGCCGCCAACAGGGTCGCACACTAGCCCCAGCATATTCATAAGGACAGTGGAGGCCGCGTCAATGCACTGCTGCGGGGAGCCTGACATTAGCTCAACCGCGGCAGAGGCTGCCATTGCAGAGGCTACCCCAATTTCAGCCTGGCAACCGCCAACAGCGCCTGCAACAGTGGCGTTAAGCATTGCGAGGTAACCCACGGCAGCCGCGTTAAACAAGGCGTCGACAAGGGCAGAGTCAGGTAGGTTATAGCAGTCTTGAATTGCCAGAAGAACGCCAGGCACAACGCCTGCAGAACCTGCCGTAGGCGCCGCGACAATTAAACCCATAGAAGCATTAACTTCCATTACAGCAGCCGCGTATGCTATAGCCTTAGACAGAACTTCGCCGCAAACAGACTTGCCGCTTTTTGCATACGAAAAAAGCTTTTGCGCTTCTCCCCCTATAAGGCCGCCCATTGACCTTACGGGAGCATCCAGCGGCTTAAGCACAGCATTACGCATTATTCCAAGGGCTTTAAGCATTCTACTTTCAGCTTCAGTGCGCTCAACCTCGCCTAAGCTGCACTCACGCTCAAGCATTATTCTAGAAATTGGCATCTTATGCTCTTTGCAAAGGCTAAGAAGCTCTTCTGCTGACTTAAAATCCATAAACACCTCAGCTCCTACGACTCAATTACCATAACCTCGTGCACGTTAGAATTATCCCGCAGTGGTGCTACTATTCCTTCAGGATACTTGTCATCCGATTCTACTATAGTGTAGGCAATTTGCCCCTTTTCTTCCCTAAAAAGGCGCATAAAGGCAATATTAATGCCGCGCTCGCTTAGAACCTTGGTTATATGCGCCACAACGCCCGGCTTGTCCTGCTGCACAACTATTATTGTGCTGTATTCCCCTGTAAACTCAACGGAAACCCCGTTAATCCGTGTAATTTGCACCTTGCCGCCACCAAGGGATTCCCCGCGCACAGTCATCACTTGGCCGCTATCATTTTCCATTCTAATATCCACTGTGTTGGGGTGAACATCGGTTACGGTTCTGCAAGGCGTAAAGGAATAGACAATGCCGCGCTCTTCTGCAATGCTAAACGAATCCCTAATGCGCTCATCGTCCGTGCCAAAGCCCATAATGCCTCCAAGCAGGGCGCGGTCTGTGCCGTGCCCGCGGTAAGTTTCAGCAAACGAGCCGTAAAGGGTAAAATCAACCTTTTTTAGCACAGGCGCAGTCATCTTGTGGGCAAGAAAGGCAATGACAGCAGCCCCCGCCGTGTGCGAGCTTG
>CAYYCW010000116.1:3119-5212 GCA_964470435.1 uncultured Treponemataceae bacterium | reverse complement strand
GTCATCTTGTGGGCAAGAAAGGCAATGACAGCAGCCCCCGCCGTGTGCGAGCTTGAAGGCCCTATCATATTAGGGCCAAGCACGTCAAACGCGCTAATAAAAGACACGTATGTCTCCTTTTATGAAGCCTGAACGTTTCCTTTGTTGATAAACTTGTGGTAGAAGCTATCTACTATAACGCCTATTGCGTTGTCGCCAGACACGTTGCACGCTGTTCCAAAGGAGTCTTGGGTAAGGTAGAGCGCTACCATCATAGCGCAAATCGGGCCGTTTACGTCTCCAGCTTCAGGGCCAAATATAAGGTACAAGAAAGGAAGTGCTGTCATGATTGCGCCGCCAGGAGCTCCAGGTGCTGCTACCATTGCAACGCCGAGCGTCATAATGAAAGGTATAACTATGCCAATGCTTATAGGCAGGTTGTTCATAAGGCACATTGCAACAGAGCATGCAGTAATTGTAATCATAGAGCCCGCCAAGTGTATAGTAGCGCAAAGGGGCACTACAAAGTTGCGGATTTCTTCGGAAACGCCGTCAGCTTCAGCGCATTTAAGGTTTACAGGAATGGTTGCAGCTGATGACTGCGTTCCAACCGCTGTCGCGTAGCCAGGCACTTGGTTCTTAAGCAACACAAACACGTTCTTCTTGCCAATCACTGCAGCCACAATAAACTGGAATACGATCATAATGAGGTGCATTATTATAACTACAATGAATACCTTCCAGAGAATGCTTAAAACAGCGAATGTCTTGCCTGACCTAGTCATATCAACGAAGGTGCCGCAAATATAAAGCGGGATCAACGGGATAACAACAACGCGCAAAACGCTGTCAATAATACCTGCAAAGTCATTCATGCCGTTGAAAAGGCTATTACCAATTGTCTTTCCTCTCAGTGTGGAAAGGCAAAGGCCAAACACAAAGGCAGCTACAACAGCGCCCATTGTGTCAAACAGTGGCGCAAGCGGAATGCTAAAATACGTGTCAACCGAGATGCCCGACGCCGAGGAAATTCTCTCAATTAGATCCGGGGTGATAAAGCTTGGGAAAAGGTTAATCGCCACGTTATAGGAGAAGGTTCCTGCAATAAGCGTTGAGCCATAAGCTATTGCAACAGTTATTAAAAGAAGCTTTCCCGCGCCGCTTTTTAGGTTTGCAATACCCGTTGTAACGTAGGCCAAAACCATAAGCGGAATAATGAATTTAATGAATGTACTAACGATTGACGAAGCAGTTACAACAACCCTACAAAACCACATAGGGAAAAACTGCCCAATAATAATGCCTAGCACGATACCAATTACCAGCTTCGGCAAAAGACCCAACTTGAACTTCTTTTCCATAAATGTCTTGCAACCCCTTTTGTTTCTTTTGTAATACAAAAAAAAAGAATAACACGATTTTTCTAAAAAGCAAGAAAAATTTGAAAAAAGCTAAAAGTTAGCAGTCTTAAGCTAGAAGCTAGCTAAAAAGCCCCGCAATCGCCTGCGCACGTTTGAGGGCTCTGCGTGGGGTAGACACTCAACGTAGCCTGGCAAAGACAGGAAAGCTTCTAGCGACGATAGTGTTGACTACTGGATAGATAGTTACTTTTTATAATCAAAATACTTTAGACACATTTGTTGCCATAATCGCGATACATTTGTTTAGGGCATTTATACCGTAATTGCGAGGGCAATTCAGGTACAAGTGTTCTGCACACTTCATACACATTTGTTTAGGAAATGTAGGCTCAAGTATTGGTATTCAGTGTTTAGTGCTGAGTAGTGCATAGCACTGAATGATGTGAGTGTCAAAAGCCCTCATGGGTAGAGAAGCTATACAAATTGATGCAAAAACCCGGCTTTCGCGTGTAGTAAAGTTGAATTTTATGGTTTTTAGCCACATTTGGTGAGATTTTGCCGCTTTTTTGCGGCTTTATTCCCACTGCAAAATTGATATGGTGATTTTTAGGGCTTTTGACCTTGCATCAAAGCTAGTAGCTCCTCGCCTGGGAGGACTCGCAGCGCAGCCCGCCTGCCAAGCCGCTAGAATCGCGCAACGCGGTTCTGCTAGAAGCTATCGCTGCGGTTCTGCTAGAAGCTATCGCTGCGGTT
>CAYYCW010000116.1:0-3019 GCA_964470435.1 uncultured Treponemataceae bacterium | reverse complement strand
CGCGGTTCTGCTAGAAGCTATCGCTGCGGTTCTGCTAGAAGCTATCGCTGCGGTTTCTAGCGTAGCTTGCGCTGCGCGATTCCTGTAGTCGCCTTGATGAGGCGGGCAAGCGTCTAGCGAGGGAACCTCATCCTCTAGGAGCCAAAAGCTAACTAAAAAGCTCATTCACTTCCTTGCTGTAAATTTCTAGTATCTTAAAGCGCATCATTTCTTGCTTTGCGGAAAGCTCAACTCCTGGCTCAAAGGGCTTAGAGATAAGCGCAACGCGGTTTATAAGCTCAAATGGCTTAAAGCCGTTCTTTACGCTTACCCTTTCCACAACTTCCTGCTCTATAAGGCGCCTCACTTCAGCGTGTGCAATCACCTCATTGTAGTTGCCCGCTATGCCGTTCTCCTCCGCCCACGCCGCAAGCTCTTCCTGGCTAGGAACAACAAGGGCTGCAAGGCACTTTTGGTCTTGCCCTATAACCATGGAAGACGCTATAAAGCGTGACTCGTTTATCTTCATTTCTATAGGAAGAGGCTCCACGTTTTCGCCGCCGCGCAAGACGATTGTATCCTTCTTTCGGCCGCGCAGTATAATCTCGCCGTCAAGTGTCTTTAGGCCCAAGTCGCCCGTATCAAGCCAGCCGTCAGCTGAAAGCACAGCAGCTGTCAAATCTGGTCGCTTGTAGTAGCCTTTCATCACGTTTCTTCCCTTGACCATTACTGTTCCGAGATAACCCGGCGGCAGTTCTTTCCCCTCATCATCTACTATTTTAACAGAGCAACAAGAGATGGCGGTGCCGATTGTGCCAAACACAGGCTTAGGTATTGGGCGCACAGCTACAACGGGGGCGGTTTCTGTTAAGCCATAGCCTTCCACAACACAGATTTTAAGAGCCCAAAAGAAGGCGTCTATTGCGGGAGGAAGAGCCCCGCCGCCTGAAACACCTCCTCTAAAGGCGTTGCCCAGCTTTACCCGGATTTTGCTGTAAACGAGGACGCTGCCCAGCGCGTAAAGCGGCTTTAGCAAAAGCCAAGGAATAAACGCCGCTGCCGCCTTTAGCGCGCGAAAGCCCTTGTTAAGGCGTGGCCCTGTACCAAGGACAGCTCTGCCGCACGCGCCATGTGCAAGAGCAACTGCAATAAAAAAGCGGAAAAGCGCCCACGTCACGCCGCCTTTTTTACGCATTGCGCGGTAAATGCCGTCATAGACAGCTTCCCAAATGCGCGGCACAGAAGGGATTAGCTGCGGGTTCATCTTGGCGATGTCATCAAGGAGGATGCTGCCCACAGGCTTTGAGTAAACAATGCCCGTTGCGCTTACAAGAATGACGTATTCAACAAGGCGCTCAAAGGCATGCCATACAGGAAGCACGCTTAGAGCACGGTCACCGGGATTAAGCGGAATGCGCTGAGGTAGCTCTTCAAGCTGGGAAAGGAAATTATCGTGCGAAAGCACAACACCCTTGGGCTCCCCAGTTGTTCCGGAGGTAAAAATGATGGTCGCTGTTTCATCTTCCGTCCCCTTTTCCAGCTCCGCCTCAACAGCGCCTGCGTTTGCTGTTCGCCAAGCCTTGCCAGTGCTAAGGCAGTCGCTAAAGCCTAAAAGCTCAAAGGCGCCTTGCGCATTCATTTTATCATCTTCTGAAGGCTCTTCTAGCATAATAAGCGTTTTAAGGCCTGGCAGCTCATCTTTAGAGCCAATTATCTTTTTAAGCTGATTTGAGTTTTCTATCACAGCAACGCGGCAACCCGCAAATGAAAGTATATAGGAGATTTCGCGCGCGGAGGCATCGCAGCCACGCGGCACATCAGCAGCCCCTATAGCCATAATACCCATGCTGGCGTATGGCCACTCCTTGCGGTTATCCGATATAAGGCCCACGCAGTCTCCGCGCGAGCATCCAATAGAGAGTAGGAAGCCTGCAAAGTCGAGGGCAGCCTCGCAATATTGCGCAAAGGAGATGGAGGTAAAGTCGCCTTCAGGCGTTTTGACATACTGGGCCGCTATTTCAGGGTAAGAAGCTGAAATGCGGCGCAAAAGTTTAGGTAGCGTCTTGTCGTTTATCATCCTGACAAAATAACAAATTTTGTCAGGATGCGCAATACGGACAGCAAGGCCAAAAGCGCCAATTTTTAAGCTTTGCAATATAACAGGTTGAGCGGGTATTTGCCAGTAGCCTTTTCCTCTATTACTTACGGGGGAATGCCCATCTCCCGGGAAGAAAGCTATAAGCTAGAAGCAATCAGTACGTCTCCCCGTGCGGAAGGATTATAGCGTCCACTTGCACATTGAGCTCTGCCGCCTTGCTTATAACGCCATCGCGTGTTACATTGCCGCGCGGCCTTGGATGCGCGGGCGCGTCTCCAATAAGGATAATCCTGCGCCCCAAGTTTTGCCACGGAAGGTCAAGTGCGCTGTCAATGGCTTCATATACAGCTTCAGGAATGTCGCGCCCGCCCTTAACCGCAAAACTTTTAAGCGCCTTTGAAAAAGTTTCTATGTCTTGCGTAAAAGCGCAGGCGGTCTTTACAAGAAAATCGTCAAAGTAGTCCTTGTACAAAACTAGCGCGACCCTCCAGCTTTCGCCTTCCGGAAGCATCTCTTTCAAAATGCTAGGAATGCTTTTTCGCAGCTCCGCGATGTCGTTTTTCATACTTTCAGTAGCGTCTATCGCAAACACAAGGTCAAGGGCGCTTCGGTTTGTATTGGCAAGTATTTCTCGAACTCGCGGTTCAATTTCTTCAGGGGAGTTTGCATAGTGAAGTTTCCCGCCTGAAGCATCAGCTAGGCTTGAAAATGTCTTTACAGTTTCAGTCATGTAGATTGAAAAATCCTGTTCAGGTGGCTTTTCAACAGCAACTTGGGTAAGTTTAAGGCGGTAAGGATTGTCTGCAAACGCCCCGCTGTAGTCTGCATACGGCTTTTCAAAGGCTCGGATATTAAAAAACGTACCATCTAAAACCTGAACCTCGCCATGCCGCGTGTCGGGAAATCCATACTCAAGAATATAGGGTATCCAAATGCGAAACG
>CAYYCW010000115.1:0-5440 GCA_964470435.1 uncultured Treponemataceae bacterium | reverse complement strand
AAAGGCTGTGCCCCACGACCTTTGGGAGCTTGAGGACGACAACGACTCGCTCGGCGAGCTTTTTAGGAAGGATTTTCAAAAGAAGGTTGTCATTTCTAGCGTGTATGCAAACCACGCCTTTGGCATTGTATTTTCCATAATAAAGCCCCTTATACATTCCATTCCGATAAGACGCGAACGTATTGAAATACCTGAAGAGCTGACTATCGCAGAGAATGCGGAAACGCTTTTTATATCCACGCCGTCTTTTCTTAAAATGGTTACTAGCGAGGCTGCGCTTATAAAAGAAAAGAAGCTAAAGCCTATGCAGATTATTACGGCGGGGGCCCCGTTAGAAAGAAGTGAGTCGAGGGAGATTTCCGCCTTGCTTGGAACCGCGCCAATAGAAATATACGGCAGCACGGAGACCGGCGCGATTGCAACAAGGATTAACAAGGTAGAAGGCGATGAGTGGTGGATACCAAACAAAAGCGTTGAGTTCAAAACGGATGGCGATGGCGCGCTTTCTGTAAGGGCAAACGGCGTTCATGGGAATGATTGGCTTGCCACAAGCGATATTGTCAAAATCAGGGAGGACGGCCGCTTCCTCTTGCTTGGCAGAAAGGACAGCATTGTAAAGGTTGCAGAAAAGCGGGTTTCGCTTGTAGAGATTGCTAGAAGAATAAAAGAGACTGGCCTAGCCGATGATGCGGTTGCCGTTCTTTACGACAAGGGGAAGCGCCCCGTAATAGCCGCCGTTGTTGTTCTCTCTAGCGAGGGGAAGGGCACACTTGCCATGATGAGCCATGCCGCTAGGGTTAAGCACATGCGGCGTATCCTCTTTTCATCGCTTGATTCGGTAGTTATTCCTAAGCGATGGCGTTTTGTAAGAAGTATCCCAGCTAACAAGATGGGAAAGATTCAAATGGAAGAGCTGCTTTCCATCCTTGACAGGGAGGTTGAAAGTGAGGGGTTTTGACTCTGTGGCGGTAAAGGCGATAAGGCGCACAGGGGAAAACAGCTTCGAGGCGGCGTTCTCCGTCCCAGAGAGAGCCTCGTACTTTAACCTGCACTTTGACCGCTTTAAGCTTCTTCCCGCTGTCGCGGAAATAGATATTGTGATTAATCTTTTAGCCGCCGCTACGGTGAGGGAATACGCCCTTTTATCCATTAAAAGCGCGAAGTTTGTAAGCCCTATAAGGCCAAATGACGAGTGCATTCTTTCGCTTTCCCTTGAGGGAGACACCTTGAGTTTTAACATTGCCAAGCCTGATGGAGAGAAGTTTTCTTTTGGAAAGCTAAAGGTAGCTGCCTTGTGAAAAAGGGCGTTTTAATTCCTGTGTTCAACCACGGGGAGTCCGCGTACAGGGAGACCGCTGAAATATTGCACTATGGCTACCCTATAATATTGGTTGATGACGGAAGCTGTGAAGAAACCAAAGCGTATCTGAAAAAGGCGCAAGGTCTTGACAGCTCGGTTGTGCTGACAGCCAATGCGCACAACATGGGAAAGGGCGGCGCGATAATAACCGGAATAAAAAAGGCCAATGAAATGGGTTTTACGCACATACTGCAAGTTAACGCTGATGGGCAGCATGACCTAGGGCGCATTCCGCATTTCTTTGCTGTGTCTGGGGCGCATCCGGAGGCTGCCGTAATAGGCTATCCTGTGTTTGACGAATCGGTGCCAAAGATGAAGATTAAGGGAAGGACTGTGGTGAATTCTTGCACGCATTTTGTTACTTGCAACAAGAATAGCATAAAGGATGCTCTATGCGGTTTTAGGGTTTACCCTGTGCGCGATGTTTGCGAGATTGCGGCAAAAAAGCGGCTTGACCTTAGAATGGGCTTTGACATTGAAATACTAGTGCGTCTTTATTGGCGGGGCGTCGCTTTAATTTCTGAAAGCGTCAATGTTACGTATCCAGAAGGCGGTATTTTGCACTCTGATATGGTAAGGGACAATATCAGAATATCGAAGATGTTCGTAAGGCTTACACTTGCAATGCCCGCCCACATTGCGCAGTGCATAAAAATGCGCAATAAGGTATAAAAGACCTATGAGGGTTTGGCAGGAAATGGAGGAAGCAGGCGGCGCACTCGGCGTCGAGATGCTTTCTGCCCTTGTAAGGATTCTCCCGCATCCAATTTTGGTGCTTATTGCAATTCCTGTAAGCCTTTTCTATTACGCGACATCAGCGCAGGCGCGCGCCGCAATAAAGCTCTATGCAAGCCATATCGAAAAGGCAACCGGGCGTAAGATTTCCGCATGGAAGTGCTTTTTTGCATTCTCAATCACGGTGATAGAAAAATGCGAAAGCTGGGTTGGAAAGATTAATGTCAATAGACTAGATATTCAAGGAGATGCGGAGGTGCTGCACGACCTGCTGAAAAACGGCAAGGGCGTTTTCTTGATTGTCTCGCACTTGGGAAACAGCGAGGAGCTGCGCGCGCTTTCGGATGAGCTTAGCGTTATGGGACTAAACAGGAAGATTCCCATTTTAAGCATTATGGATATTGACGTGGCGGGGAGGTTCAACAAGGCCCTTAAAGGCTTAAATGCGTCATCGTCCTTCAATATATTGAACGTGCGAAAAATCACTATGGAAAGCATAGAGGAGATTGAAAGCGTTATTGAAAGAGGCGGCATTGTCGTTGTAGCGGGTGACAGGGCGGCTGACAGGAACATAATGGTCCCCTTTTTGGGAGAAGCTGCCCCGTTTCCTCTTGGGGCGTTTTCCCTTCCCGCAATGATGTCCGCGCCTTCCTTTTTTGCAGTGTGCGTTCGCAAAAAGGACATATCGCTAAAAAAGGAGTACGCTGTCTTTGTAAAGACAAGCTGCTCAAACTGGGACGGCATGACGCGAAAAGAAAGGAAAGCCAAAGTTGAAAAAACCTGCCTTGACTATGTCCGCTTTTTGGAAGCTGCCCTTTTGCGGCATCCCTATCAGTGGTTCAATTTTTATGATTTCTGGAGAAGCTCAATATGATTTGCGTGGAAGTTGCCAGAAAGGTGGAGTTCAATGACTGCGACCCGATGGGCGTTGTCTGGAACGGCAAATACTTTGATTATTTTGAAAGTGCTCGTAGCGAACTCCTTGCTCTGCTCGGCATTAGCTACATGGAAATCGCCAAAAGGGGCTACATGCTCCCGATTGTCAAAAACAAGGCAAAGTACATTAAGCCGCTCTTTCCAGGAATGAATATTGTAATAAGGGCAACCCTTGTTTCTTGCGACGTGTTTATAAAGTTTCGGTTTGAAATTCTTGACGAAACAAAAAAGACTATTTACACAAAAGGAGAAAGCGCGCAAATGCTCACCACAAGGGAAGGCGTTAGCGTAATCAACATGCCCGCCTTTATTGTGGACGCCATAAAAATGCAGGAAGCCAAGGAGGCGCAAAAATGAAAATGGCATTTGCCGCGGTTCTTGGGTTTTGGGCTGCCTTGCATATCTACGCTGATGACGCGGCAGGTGGCGATGTATTCAAGCATCCGCTCAACAGAAGCAACGGAGATTTTATAAGGGTAGAGAAGAGCTTCTCTGCCGCTCCAATTGTGGCCTCATACATGCAGACAAGAACGATTAGCCGCCTTAACAAGAGCATTGCCTCTTCCGGCACAATGATTGTAAAGCCTGGCGTAGGCATTGCGTGGATTGCAAAAGAGCCATACGAGTCTCTTTTGGTAGTGGGACCTGAAGGAATGCGCCAAAGGACAGGCGCGCGCTCTGTAAGCATGGACACGTCAGGCAACCAGATTTACCAAGCAATAGCCAATGCCCTTGACGGCCTTTTTTTAGGCGACTTTCTTGCTGTTGAGACCGCCTTTAGCGTTTTCTTTTCCTCTAGCGGCAATGGCGGCGACTGGGTTATAGGGCTCATTCCAAAGGAGAAAGCCATAAAGGCCGCCATAGCTTCTATTGAAATGCGCGGCAAGATTGAAGGCGGCAGGGCGGTTATCGCTTCTCTTATTATGAAAGAGGCAGGAGGCGACAGTGTTCTCTACGAGTTCAGCAATCTTAAAATAAGGGAGCTTGATGAAACCGAAGAAGCGATTTTCTCCTTTTAGCGTAGCCGCCGCACTCTATTTTGCCGCATTGCTTGTTCCCGCCATTGTCTCGCTGCTTTCAGGCCGAGTGTCGGTTACTACCGACTTTATGTCCATTATACCCTCATACGGCATTGACGAAGGCGTGGCAGCAGCGGAAAAGGCATTTATTGCAAGGCAAAATGGGCGCGTAAATATACTCTTTTCGCACGCTGACTTTGATCTAGCAAGGGAAGCAGCGCTTGAGTTTTGCGCTCAAATGAGCGGAAGTGGCGTTTTCGCATCCCTTTCTTCTGAGGCCTCTAGCGAAGGCTTTGACGTGTCGGAAATTGCCGCAATGCTAGACAAAAGCCGCTACGCGCTTATTCCAAAGGCGTTAAGGGAAGATATAGCCAATTCGCCAGAGGAGTTTCAGGCGGCTGCACTTTCTTCCATATACTCGCCCTTTTCGCTTATGGGGCTTTCTTCGCTTGACCGGGACCCCTTCTTTCTTGACAACGCTATTGCGGCAGACATCTTCGCCAAGGCTAGCGCCGTTGCTCACGTAATGCCAAAAGAGGGAGTGCTTGCCGCGGAGCGCGGCGGGGAATGGAATGTCTTGGTGCGGGGGGAGCTTTCAGCGGAAAGCCTCAACATGACAAACACAAAAGGCGGCATTAAGACAATATACAAAGTTGGGGACACGCTAGAAAAAAAGACGGCAGGCTTGCGCGTAAGCTATTCAGGCTTTTCTTTCCACAGCCAAGAAAGCGCATCAAGTGCACAAAAGGAAATTGCAGCAATCAGTTTTGTTTCTATCTTGCTGATTGTCGCCATGTTCCTTGTTCTTTTAAGGAATGTGCAAATCATCGGTCTATTTATTCTTGGAATAGCGCTTTCTCTTTTGGCAGGATTCGCCGCACTCGCTGCCTTCTTTTCTGAAATACATATCCTCACAATGATCTTCGGAACGTCGCTTATAGGAACAAGCATTGATTACTCGATACACTTTTACATTGCATACGCAAAAAGGTCTGAAGGGGAAATGCCCTTTGCGGTGGTCAAAAGGCTTTCAACCAATTTGACTATAAGCCTTGCCTCAACGGTGCTATGCTATGCGCTCATCGTGTTTAGCCCGTACAGCGTGTTGCGGCAAGTGGGCGTTTTCTCCTTTTTTGGGCTTGTAGGCTCATTCCTAGCGGTAACGGGATTTTTCCCCCTTATAGCTCGCGACAGCATGGTGTGCAAGAGCGCCCCCGCATGGCGCATCAAGCCGCCACGTCCGCACAGTTCGTTCATTCCCTTCCTTTTTATAGCGGCGCTCGCTCTTTTGGCTTTCAGCGCGGGGAGGCTAAGGGTTTCAAACAACGTCGCTAACCTTTACCAAATGAGCGACCGCCTCCTAAAAAGCGAAAAGTCTGTCGGCGCCGTG
>CAYYCW010000114.1:0-5499 GCA_964470435.1 uncultured Treponemataceae bacterium | reverse complement strand
GCACGCGGGCATAAGCGTTTAGTGCGCCTTGTAACGCATCTTTTTCTGGCTTTTTCGCTCCCGCCTGTATTTGCGCTAATGTTTCTTTGCACCAGTCGCGTAATGTTTCGCATAGTGACTTTCCCGCACGCTCATTTCTTTTTGCCTCTTCATCAAGGGATATTGAGTTAAGCTCTTTCCAGCAAGCCGCGCCTTTTTTGCTGTCGAATATTCGCATTCCGCGCTTTTCCGCTATTGCCCGCTCTTTTGTAGCGCCCGGTGAATCCTCCCAATTTTCAAGCAAAAATATAGCGTCGCAACAAAGAAGCATTGCCTTCGCCACATCGAAATAGTCCTCATAGCCAAAGCCTGGATACTCCCCTAACCACGCGGGATTCATCACCGAAAAGCCCATCTCTGCGAGCTTTCTTTCAGCCGCCATAAAATGCTGTCGGTAGTTGGGAAAGTTTGTTATTTTTCCCGCAATGTAGATTTTCACTTGTCCTCCTCAAATTTCACGCCAAGCCCCAGCAGGCCGCCCAGCAAGTCCAGCGCCTTGCCTATCCCGTCTTGATACCCGCTAACCCATTCGCGCGTTATGTCCTTCTCGAAGCAACGCGGCCTTTTATTCGCGTCATGCTCTTCATAAACCAGCTGCTCATAAATCTCAAACACCTTTTGCTCAAACTCTGTAGGCTCTGCCATGTTTACCTCCTCCGGGCATCTTGCCCGTCAATCTCGATAATCGCGCCGCCGCGAAAACGCGAAACAATATCGCTGTCTAAAAAGCTTTCAAGCGAATATTGCGCCTTTTCTTTCGGTAAGCTGCGCTCCAACGGGCGATTACTTAAAAGCATGGTTGGCAAAGAGCGAGTATGCCGCTTGTCGATTATGTAGCTAAGCCAGCCTTTTTCTGCATCGCCGCCTTTTGTGCGCCCGACTTCATCAATGGCAAGGAAAGGCAAACTTGAAAGCTTTTTTACTGCCTCAAGCTCTGATTCAACTGCGCGGGTTGTGTAAGTGTGCCTAATGCGGCAGCTTATTTCGTACATCGTGTAGACCGCGCCTTTAAGCTCTTTCGCTACAGCGCAAGCAAGATGGGTTTTCCCTACGCCGTTAGAGCCTGTAATTAGCACCTCTCCTTGCTTTTTTGTTATTAAGGCAAAGCAAGCTGTTAGCGCTTCTTGTTGCGATTTAGTATGCGCGTGATAGTTTTCTAGCGTTGCAGTGTAAAACTCTGGCTCTATGTTCATTTGCGCATACCGGTAGCGGTCAGTGTCGCTAACACTGCCAGAAGGCTTTTTTTTCGCCTCTTCTAGCGCTTCTCGCTCTTCATCACATTGCGGGCAATTAGAGACAATGCCCTCGCCGCGCCCAAGCATTATTATGCGTTTAGCGATATAAGGACCGTGTTTTTCGCAAAATCGCTCTACCATTTCGCTTTTACTTTCAAATTTGCGAATAGGTATTTCTGCAATTGCCATCTCGCTTTCCATGCTTCCTCCTGCTAGAAAATCTGCCTGTTTTCATTCCAAGCTCTATCACAGCTTGCAGCGGCTCCGGTGGGGGAAGCTCTAGCGCTATATTGCGATTGCGTGTTATTGCGCTTTTCCCAAGTAATAACGCACTGCTTCCAGTCTTTCATTTTGTTTTTGCCAACATACCAGCCTTTAGAAGCGTAAAAGGCAACAAAAGCCTCTGCGTCTATGCCGTTATTGCGCTGTTGGCAATATTCCGCTACTTCCTCGACAGTAGGGGGAACAAAGGACTTAGTTTTATGCTTGCAGATAGTTTCTTGGGATTTTGGAAGTTCTTTTACTTGGAAAGAATGAGAAACTGCCTCTGTAGGGAAAAAGACAGAATTTTCAGAAAAATTGTCAGTTTCTAAAAGAGCGGGATTTGCTTGCAAATCCATAGGCGGGGTTTCCCCGACTCTCTCTAAAGAATCAGTATCAGTTACAGATACATCTACATTTACATTATCATTTACATTATCATTAGGTTTTGCGACTTGCGACAAGTTTTGCGACTTTTGCGACAGTTTTGCGACAGTTTTGCGACAATCCTCTTTGCTCTGCTTTTCTTGATTTATGCGTCTGTAAATTGTTGCCCTGTCTACACCTAGCGCATTTGCAACAGCACCTATACTGCCAAGTTCAGATATCATAGCGTTTAGCTCTTCAAGTGTAGGCAGCTCAATTTGTGGACGGCCTCCGTTTAGGCTTTTCTCGTAGCGCTCTTTGTTAGCGTCAATTTGCGGCCTTGCCATAACAAAAACGCTTTTACTCCAGCCCCGCAACTCGATAGGCTCTTCACCTGTTAGCGCATAACGGCCAATAGCAAACAACGTTTCTTTTACAGTCTCCCCGTCCATTTCTTCCATAGCGTCAAGAAAGGACTCATAGAAAATAAAAGCACCTTTACCCATTATTCCCCCTCCCTTTTAGTTTTTGAATGTAACTTCATGAGGCGGCCACCAAGGGTAAGGTGTAATGGCAGTAGGTGCGATAACAATAGGAGGCTGCCCACTATCGCGTTGTTCGTCCTTTTCAAAAGCAATTCCTAGCTGCTTTTTTCGCTCTTCTTCTAATTCTGGCAAAATGGCTGTTATTAGCAATTTAGCAATTGGCGGCAAGTTTTCAGGCATTTCTCCATAAAGCTGATACTTGATAACGGCTTCAAGGAATAAAAGCTGTTCATGCTTATCTGGTATTTTTTCTGCTGCTTCAAAATGGGCGCGGAATATAACCGCTTTCATAATTTCGTTATTTTCCATCATTTTGCTCTTGTTTCTCCTCATCTAGGCGGTTATGCGCAAAGGATACAGCGTTCTTAAACGCGTATTGCGCCGCGTCATCGCCCAAGCTCATAACGGCGTTTTCTAGCTGCTCGACAAAACTGTTAGCCGCCTCTTTAAAGCCGCTTACATTATCCCTGTAAACACGCTCGTCCCGTAAGTTGCTCAAGTCGTTACAGGCCTTTTGCAGATAGTAAATAGCCGAAGCCAGCCAGTGTGCGTGTTGGTCAAAGCGGGCGGTTTTTTGCTCATCTGTTTCGCCTTCCATGCACGGCTTAATCATGGCGAGAATCGCCTCCCAGTCCCGTTGTTCTGTTTCGGTTAAAACCATTTATTCCGCCCCCGTCGAGTCTTTGCAGGTTATCCTAGTTTGCTCCCACCACGGAACTTCCCTGTATGGGACAACGATAGGATAGGGAGCGGGATAAGGGACAGCCTGCGCCTCTTCCATTTTTGCGCGTTTATATCGTTCTTTGGATACGTCTATTTGGCGCTGCGCTGATTGAAAATGTTTGCGTTCCCATTGCTTCCAGCTTGCTGTATTGGGTTTTTCACCGTAAAATCCATAGCGCAATATAGCGTCAAGTACTCGATAGCAACTTTCCTCGCTTACATCGTCATCAGGCTCAAGGTAAAAACTAGGATAAAAAATAAATGTCTCTTCCATATTATCTCCCCTCCCCCTTTAAGATTTTTATTTGGTCTAAAAATTTGTGTATGCTTTCACAAGCCCATTGCGCCATCTCTTCCGCGCTATCTAAATATCCTTTTAGTGGGCGTTCTGCTTGGCGCATTCCTGCAAGCAAACGGGCGCTGTTTCGTATATGGCCTTCAGCAATAAAGGCTAGCTGTTCAAGCTCTGCTAGTTTTCCATTATTCATTAGCTCATTCTCCTTTTAGCTAATACACAATACTTGGCTGCCTTCCCAAGCCAGCGGTCGGCTAGCGCTTTGCTTATTGGAATATTGCTCAATAAAAGCAGGCTGCGCTGTGTTTTCTTTTCTTTGCTCTTCTAGCTCTGGCATAATTGCTATAAGTAGAGCTTTTGCTACTGGGGGTAGATTTTCGCGTTTTAGTCCGTAAAACATATACGCAAAAATTGCTTCATAAGCGGCGGCCTGTTCCTCTGAATTAGGAATTTGCTTTATTGCTTCAAAGTGATGAGCAAGAAAACTTGCTTTTTTAATTTCGTTTTCTTCCATTTTCATTAATCCTTTTGCGTTGCCTGTACTTTCTCTAATAACGCCTGCGTTGCTTTTGCTGATTTTTCCATATAATCAATAGAAGCCCGCGCCAGCATTTCCGCCTCTTCAAGGTTTTCAAGTGTCTTTTTAGGTAGCCCGCTTGTGTTTTCATTCAGCAAGTCTGCAAACTTATCTACCCGCTTTTTCACAAAAGAAGCCGCTTCAAGGCAACCTTGCGCATTGCCAAATAAAAGCTCAAAGCCTTCATTCACGTGAATTGCAGCGCCGTAAAGTTGCTCTACCCTAGCCTTATAAAGGTCTATTCTTGTAAAAGGCTTTGCGCACTCCTTGTTTGCAGCACTACAAACTAGGTCAAAGTCTGGCTTCCCTAAAATATCTAAACTTTCCACCTATTCCTCTTTTTTGTTATCTATCCGCCATGATTTAGAAAGCAGGATAAATAAATACGCTTTTGCAAGATTTCTAGGCGTTATGCCTATTTTCCTTGCACGCCTTTTAAGCGCTTCATATATGTTTTTAGGAAGTCTTATCATGAAGCGCCCGCCAAACATTGCTCTTCCCTTTGAATTACTTCCTTCATGGCATCTAAGGCGAGCTGCAAGTCCTCTGTCCTGTTAAGTAAATGCTTTAAGTCTGCTTCCACTTCCTCGATGTATTCCGAGTCGTTGCGGTCATTTGCTCCCCAACAACGAAAGTCCACGTTGAGGGCTCGTGCCCTATGGCAAATCTGCCTTATGTTTGCGCGGGCGCGGTCGAACAACATCCTGTTTTCTTCTGTCATTTCGCTATATGCCATCATCGCTCTCTCCCTTTAAAATGGCGGGTAATCATCCGCAAATTCTGCAAACTCGCCCGTATTGTTGCCGATATTGCCAGCAACCTGCGGCGCGGCTTGCCCCGCCCACTGGGATTGAATGCCGCTTGCTTGCGCCGTCTTTGCAAGCTGTACATTCCTAGCTTTAACGTAAACCTTGCTGCGATTTACGCCTGT
The DNA here is from genome assembly GCA_964470435.1 of uncultured Treponemataceae bacterium. Classification (GTDB taxonomy): domain Bacteria; phylum Spirochaetota; class Spirochaetia; order Treponematales; family Treponemataceae; genus Avitreponema. The sequence continues at coordinate 527 of CAYYCW010000114.1, read as the reverse complement.
TTGCTTATCTTGCCAGCGGTCTTGTTCAAGTGTTCCTTCAATAAACACTTGCTTGCCTTTTGTCAGATATTGCCTTAGATATTCCGCTTGCTTTCCCCAAACGACAATATCTATGTAGCTCACCTTTTCTTCCCAGCCGTCCGCCTTTTTTACTGAAGCATTTACCGCAACCGAAAAGGAAGCCTTTGCTGTGCCACCAGGCGTGTAGGCAAAATCCCTGTCGGTTAAGTCATGCGTGACATGACCGCTTAGCGTTACCGTGTTAATGTCTGTCATTTTTCACCTCTCGTTTTTCTTTCAATCCTTTCAAACCTTCCTCTTAGATGAGGGTATTTCTGTAAAAATCTATCCCGCCCTAAATCATGAAAAATCTTATGCTCCTCGTGAGTGAGCGCCATCCAGTTTTCGGGGTCGTTTCTAAGATGTGGGTGTGAGCCTTTGGGTAATATGTGATGAAGCTCTATATTCCCGCTTAATCCGCTTGCTTCCGAATAAACTGCCCGCTCTCTCCACTCCCTCTCGCTCAT
>CAYYCW010000113.1:0-5545 GCA_964470435.1 uncultured Treponemataceae bacterium | reverse complement strand
CTCTTCCATGTGGACAGCCATGGCTTCCGTTGGCCTTTTAATGAGCGTCAACATGCAAAAAATAGAAGAATGAGCTCCATTTATACTGCAGGAATAATAGGAACGGGGAGGATAGGCTTTTCCCTAATGTTTGACAAAAGGAGGGAGCAGCCTGCAAGCCACACAGCAGCGCTTAAAGATAATAAGCGTATCAAAATTACTGCGGGCTGCGACATAAACAGGGAATCCCTTGCCCTGTGGAAAAAATTTAATCCTAGAGCCCAAACTTTTTCTAGCATGGATGACTTTTTTGCGTCAAAAAGCATTCCTGACATTACAGTCATTTCTGTAAACGAAAACGCACATATTGAAGCGGCTCTTTTGGCACTAAAGTCAAAAACTAAGCTAATCATACTTGAAAAGCCTGTTGCCCTCAACCTGGATGAGGGGATGCGCATTAAGGAGGCAGCTGAACACTCTAACGCGGCAGTTCTTGTAAATCACGAGCGCCGATTTGCGGATAACTACCGCCTTGCTAAAAGCATTATGCAAAGCGGCAGGTTAGGGGAGATTCAAGCAATAAGGGGCGTTTTGCGCTCATCACTTCCTGTTTACTCGCCAGAAGGGGAGGATACAGGTGCGTATAGCCTTTTGCACGACGGCACTCACTTGATAGACATACTCAACTTTTTTGTAGAAAGCGAGCAGGATAAGCTTAAAAGTTTGCTCAAAGAGCCACTTTCAGTCCAGTGTACAAAATTCCTAGATAGCGACAATATAGCCAACTTGAGCGTATTTTGGCAAACGGATAGCGGAATTCACGTTACAGCTGAAATTTCTGGGAAAAGTACATTTTTTGAGTTTGCGCTTGAAATTGTAGGCACTTGCGGCAAAATTGCAATCGGTAATGGCTTTGCAAAGGAATACACCGCTAAAGCATCAAAGCTTTATACAGGCTTTAAGTCTTTGGAAAAAAACAAAAGCACGAGATTCCCACGTAAAACCTGCTATTTTTCCAATGTGGTTAAAAATGCTGTAAGCTTTCTTGATGGTAAGGAAAGCCTTGTTTCCACTATAGATGATGGCCTTGCTGCAATGAGGGCAATAGAGGAAATTAAAAGAAAAATATTCAAAAACTACTGCTAAAAAGCAAAAAAAAGAATAAATAATTCACTAACTTTACTGCGTATAATGTGTATTCTGCTCATTATACATATTCTATAGGGAAAACCATCCTGTCCTTTGTTAAAACAGTTTGCGGGAAGACTGATCGAGCTTCCTCAAGAAGCCTTTTCAAGTCTGAGTCTGTGTATCTTGGGCTATAGTGTATTAGCGCAAGCTTTTTTACTTGTGCCGCTTTAGCGAGTTCTGCAGCTTGCACTGCTGTCATGTGCTTTTTTTCTTCTGCGGTTTGGGAAAGCTCCTTTTCAAACATTCCCTCGCAAATAAATAAGTCAGAATCTTTTGCTTCAAGCGCAATGGACGAAAGATAAGCTGAATCTGTAACATACGAAAACTTTCTGCCTTTTCTCACAGGCCCTAACACCTCTTCAGGCTTTACTAGTGATCCACTTTCAGAGAGAACGGTCTCTCCACCTTGAAGCTTCGACCAAAGATGACCTCGCGGCACACCAAGCTCAAGCGCTTTGTTAGGGTTAAAGGCGCCTGGCCTTTCACGCTCCACAAAGCTATACCCAACGCAAGCCTTTGTATGTCTTACAGGAAAAGAATGAATATCAAAGTCATCTCCTGAAAAAACTATCCCTGAAACTAAAGGATCAACTTCTTTAATGATAATTTCATAATTAATATACATATCTAGAATTTTGCGGTTAGCGTTAACATATTCAGCTACCTTTGGAGGACCAAAAATATATAGGGGTTCATTTCTGTCAACCTGGGAAGAAAGCATTAAAAGGCCAGGAAGTCCTGTAATATGGTCTGCGTGCGTGTGGGAAATAAAAATGGCGCTTATCTTTTTCCAGCGTAAATTGAGTCGCTTAAGCGAAACTTGAGTGCCCTCTCCGCAGTCAAAAAGGAAGATCTCCCCTTCTCTCCTTAAAAGTACGGATGTTAAATGCCTGTAAGGAAGAGGCATCATTCCCCCGCAGCCTAAAACAAAGACTTCAAAATTCATAAGCACCTGCGAGTATACACTAATAAAGAGTGCTTGACAATGCGCCTGAATATGTTAAACTAAAGTATGACTAATTCACTTTTAATTATTGACCCTCAAAATGATTTTTGTGACCAATCAGGAACCTTGTATGTGCCAGGCGCTACAAACGACTGCTTACGAACTATTGCTATGCTAGAAAGAATTGGAGATTCCATTTCTTCCATTTATGTAACTCTAGATACTCACCACCTTTTCCATATTGCAAATCCCCTATTTTGGGTTGATTCTGATGGTCGTCATCCTGCCCACTATACAATAATAACGGAAGAAGATGTAAAATCGGGAAAATTCCGTGCGTCGCTTCCTGAATATCAAGATCATGCGGTAAAATATGTAACTGCACTTTCAGAACTTAAAAAATATACGCTTTGCATTTGGCCACCGCACTGCTTGCTTGGCACTTGGGGGCACGGCGTGTATAAGCCGCTTTCTGACGCTCTATTAAAATGGGAAGAAGCAAAGGCTGGCCGCGTCGTGGAATATACTCAAAAAGGCAGCAACGTAAAAACAGAGCACTATTCCGCTATCCGCGCGGAAGTACCAGATGCAGATGATCATCTCTCTAGAACAAATTTTGCCTTGATAGAAAAGCTTAAAAAAGCAGACAATATTGCAATTGTAGGAGAAGCTCTTTCGCACTGCGTTGCAAACACGGTACGCCATTTAATAGAGCTTATCCCTTCGGAAAAGCTTGTCATTTTAACTGACTGTAGCTCAAATGTTCCGGGCTTTGAACATCTTGGAGAAGACCTTTTAGAAAAAGCTAAACACATGGGGATACGCACAATGACATCAAAGGAGTTTTTAAGCTAAGATCTCTTCTTCCTGATAACTTTTCTATATATGTCTGTTTTACTATACTTTAACGCTTATTTCAATATCTTTTTATATTCTTAGCTTGAAGGTTTGCTTTTTAAGGCTTTTCTTAAGCCCTTAAACCAAAAAAGCCGCAAGCTTTCTGCCACGCGGCAAATCCTGTATGTGAAACTTTTGCAAGGAATGTCAATGCTGCCACACCTGTGCACTACCTTTCCGCCGAATCCTGTCTTAAAGCGATAAAGACCGTGCATGGGATGACTTTCATCATCAGTTGGCGGAATGCCATAAAAATCGTAGTGAAGACATTGGGCGGCTTTAGCATCTTTAATTGCCTGCCATTGCAAGGCGTATGCTGGCATAAGAAAGCGCTTTTTAGCAGAAGATGCGCCGTAAAGGTATGTAGCTTGGTCGCCATAAAAAAGCGTGATAATTGCTGCAAGGGATTCACCCTCGCTTTTTGCAATGTAAAGCCTTAAGTCGCAAAGAGCGTCCTCGCTACAAAGGGTAAAAAGCATTTCATAGTATTTTTTTTCATGTATAACGATTCCGTCGCGCTGTGCAGTTTCAAGGTAAAGGTTATAAAAGATGTCGAGCGGGGATACCTCTGGCTCATATCCTTGTTGAATCGGCTTGGTATTTGCGTTTGCAGGCAAATCACCTTGCACTTTAAGCGCTTCAACTCCATGAAAGCAAAAAACATGCACTCCTTTTTTTTCTGCAAGGCGTATGTTATAGCGCCACTTAGGCTTCATGGCGGCTAAAAGGGCATCGGTGTCTTGCTCAAGGTCAAGAATAACAGTGTCAGGCGGCTGTATGTCAGAAACCGCCTTTAAGACTTTTACAGGCAACTTCTTGCCGCTATACTCCTGAGCCCTAAGATCTAGCGCACCTTTTTCAAATGGCGGGTCAAAGCGAATGCAAAACACATTGCGTGGTAAAAAGCCCTTTATGGCGGCAGCAGTTTTCGCTAAGATTGCAGCATAAAAAGCGCGCACTTCATCTTCTTTTCCTACAAGTTCTTCTGGCAGGTGAATATCAGGCGCCATAGGAATATACGCTAGGGAAAGTAGCTTAAAAAAGCGGCGAACAAGCACAGTAATGCCTAAATCAAGCACTTGGCTAGAAACAGCAACTTCAAGCTTAAAGAAAAATGGTTTCCAGCCGTAATGCCCTTTGAATAAAGCCCACATTCGGCTTTGAAGAAAGCTCGACTTCTGCGAGACATTCTCTAGACTTTCGTCAACAAGAGTAGCCTTTACAGCAATTTCGGGTGTTTTCAAGATACGCTGCCGTTTTCCACATGCTCAAGGCGCAATGGTTTTCCTTCTATTAAAAGGCGCTTGCCGTTCACTTGCACAATATGGTCCTTTACTTCAATTGGCGCGGAAAAAAAGGTGTCCGCGTCAATAACGGCAGGCTTTTCACCAATATCTGTAGCGCCTTCAAGCGTAACTGGCGCTCCGGGAGCAGCCGGCGATGAGTCTAGCACCTCAACGCGGCGGTTTCCTTCCGCGTCCGTGTAATCACTTGCTAGTAGCATGCCGCGAGACTCAACGCCGCGCATTTTTCGCGGCTTTAGGTTATCCGCAATGACAATCGACTTTCCTAAAAGCTCATCGGCAGAAAGATAAGGCACAAGCCCCGACACAATAACGCGCTCAGCTCCTGAGCCGTCATCAAGCGTTTCAATGTAAAGCTTATCTGCTTCAGGGTGCCTTTCAACCTTAATAATTTTAGCGGCTTTAAGGGCTATCTTTTTGTTAAAAATCTCGTCAGCAGGAAGAGCCTTGCCACTACCCGTCTCCTTTGGGCTTTTAGCCCTTTCGCTTGCAGATTGCGCGGCATTTTGCTGTTGCCCAGAATAGCGCTCGCGATAAGCGGTAATAGTCTTCTTATCAAAGGGCTTATAAATAATTTCGCACTTTTCTATAGAAGAAAGCCCTTGTCTGCTGCCAATATCGTTCCAAGAAAGAGAAGTCGCGTACTCCGATTCTTCTTGCTTAATACCAGCGAGTTCCCCAGTTGCGGGAAATACTACGCCTGAGCAAACTTTGACTCCCAAGAATGAAGCTACAGTTGAGGCAAAGCCCGGCATAAAGGGGTGAATCATCACCGCAATATCACGTATAATGTAACAAAGCTCCCGCAACATAGCTGCTGTTTTTTCAGGCGCTTCAATATGCGCTTTCCAAGGCGCGCAGTCCTGGAAAGCCTTGTTACAAATAGAAGAAAGGGCGAAAATAGCATGAAAGGCTTCCTTTAGCTCCGCACGTTCAAGGGCCTTAGTGATTTTAGCAGCGTGCTCCGCAGCCGCGCGGTGAAGAGCCAAGACAGCCTCATCATCTGCTACGCTGTCAGGAATCTTTCCCTCATAGTAGCGCAAAACAAAGGTAAGTGTCCTGTTTACAAGGTTACCGAGATTGCCAATAAGCTCGGAGTTTACCTTATCTTGAAAATCGCTCCATGTAAAAAGCGTGTCCGACTTTTCAGGACGATTGTAAAAAATGTAAAACCGCCAAATGTCGGCAGGAATGCCGCTTTCCTTTGCGTCCGTGCCAAAAACGCCCG
>CAYYCW010000112.1:0-5729 GCA_964470435.1 uncultured Treponemataceae bacterium | reverse complement strand
CAGGATCTTCGCTATCACCTTCAGCTTGTCCTACAAGGTTTGAGCCTTCAGGATCTTCGCTATCACCTTCAGCTTGTCCTACAAGGTTTGAGCCTTCAGGATCTTCGCTATCACCTTCAGCTTGTCCTACAAGGTTTGAGCCTTCAGGATCCTCGCTATCGCCTTCAGCTTGTCCTACAAGGTTTGAGCCTTCAGGAAGTTTACCATCATTTTCACCTTCAGCTTGGGCGAAGGCAAACCCTAGTGTCATTGCTAAAGCAAGCAAACAAAATAGCATCTTTTTCATAAAACTATTCTCCTTAAAAATTTATTATAGATGCATACAAATTCGCATTCGCGAAATTGCTTATGCAAAAAGCATAAAATATGGGAGTTAAGCTTTTTATGAAAAAATATAAAGTTTATGTAAAGAAAGAAGGGCTTTTATGCTTTAATGGCGGATTACTTCTGCGCCAAACCACAGGTTTTCAAGGTTGTAAAAGGCGCGGGCAGGCTCAGTCATTATGTGCACAACAATATTGCCAAAGTCCAGTAGTTGCCACTCTTGGGAAGATGAATTTTTTTGCCTTACAGGCATGAGGCTAAGTCCCAGTGTAGCTGCGCCATCTAAAGCTGCCTTGTAAAGGCCGCCCATATGAATGGAGCTTGTTGCTGTAGCTATTACAAAAAAGTCTGCAAATGAGCTTTGCTCTGATATGTCCAAGGTAACTACATTGTTACCTTTTGCATCTTCTAGAATGCGTGCAAGACCAAGAGCATATTCTCTTGTGGTTGAACTTTTTGCAGTTTCACCCATCTGTGGTTGCAGCAAGGTTAGCGGGAAATAACGTATCTTCCGTTAAAGTCGTTTCCAAGGATAATTGTAAAATCAACGGAATACTCCGTAGCGCCTGCCGCGTTTTCAGTGTCTACAGGCGTTTGCACCACTTCAATGTTGGAGCACTGAATTATATCCGCAACAGCAGAAGCAACAGAGCTTGAGCCTATCCTGTCTATAACCACTGTTTCGCTATAATCAGTTGTAAGCGCGTTTCCCACATTTACTATGTCATAGCCAAAGCCTTGGTAAAGCTCGGATGTCCTTCTTGCAAGACCTTGAGTTTCAGTGCCGTTAAGGATTTCAATAGTGTAAATGCGTTCAAACTCGCTTGCGTTTTCTGAAAGAAAGGCGGAAAACGTTTGAGCAATAACTTCCCTAAAGAGGTTGCCGTCGTAAAACGGAAAAAGCATTTCCTCTCCGTCAACTATTCTTGTCATTCCGTGCATTTGACGGGGAGTGAGCCTTTCAACATCAATTTGGGAAAGCCCCGATAAAATTGTTCTAAAAGATTCCCCAGAGGCGTTTGAAGTAAAGCAAGAAGCAATAAGCGGGAAAATGTCGCCTGAAAAAGCAAATGAGTTATTGTCGTTAAGGGCGCGCAAAAAGGCCATAATAGTGTGCTGCCTTCTTAGCGTTACAGAATCTGCCATATCCTCTGCGGAACTATAAGTCATAAAAAGGCGTATCTTATCTCCATCTAGATTAACAGAGCCCGAAGGAAGCAAAACTCGGTCTTCAATGGAAGGATTGGTGTCTTGACCGCCGCCTGCGACAATGTCAACGGGCGTGGGAATAAAAAGATTAATTCCTGAAAGAATGTCTGTAAGCATTGCAAAGGAATCAAAAGAAATAACAGTGTAGAAAGGAATTTCAATACCCGCCAAACTTTCCACTTCTTTAAGGAAAGCTTCCCTTCCCTTTTCCTTATATAGCGTTTCTATCCTTGCTGTGCGCGAAAGGCTTTTGATAATAAGCCCCGTTTCAGGCGGAATATCAAACATTGCCCCGCGCCGATTTAGAGGATGGTAGGTTATTATATTGGAAGAAAACGGCACGCCATCTTTTTCTATTATAAAAAGCACATTAAGAAGATTATTAGCGCGTATAATTTCTGCAGCGGGGTCAGTTCGTAATTCAATAATTAAGGCTGTAACAAAAAAAATAAGAATAAATACTGTAACAATTAAAAAAACAGCGCTTTTATTGACCTTCACGCAGTTCCTCCAGCATTTCCAGGGTTTCTGGCGCGGCTATTTTACCTGTATTATTTAAATGTTCGATATTGTTTTCAATCACCTTAATAACCATTTTGTTAAAATCAAGCTTTAATGCTTCACTGCGAAGCTTTTCCGGAACACTTTTGCGCCCCGGCTCAAGCTTATCGGCAACAAAAAGCGCGCGCCCCAGCGGGCAAAGCCCCTTGTGCCCAAACGTGTGCCAACGTACAGCGTCAAGCACGCTTGCCTCTTCAACGCCAAAGCGCTCCCGTATAAGCTCTGCAGCAGCTCGCCCGTGCAACAGGGAAGGCTTTTGCGCTTCAAGCTCCGATATGGGAAAGCTGTCTTTTTTTGCAAGCGCCATAAGGTCTTCTTCCGCAAATTGCTTGCAAAGATCGTGCGAAATGCCTGCAAGAAAGCCCAACTCCCCGTCAAGCAAAAACCGTTCGCAAAGCTCTCTCGCCATTTCAGCGGTTCGCAGCGAATGCTCGTACCTTGACCTTGAAAGAATTTCACAAGCGTACGCTTGAATTTCTTTTATCGTTTCGGCTGTATCTTTATCATGCATAAAGCTTATTATTAATAATATAGCTGCTAACAGCTTCAGGCACAAGATAGCGCCAGCTTTTTCCTGCTGCTATTCTCTTCCTTATATCGGAAGATGAAATGTTAAGCTCAATGTTATTGGCAAAAATAACGGAAGCGCTGGTTTTCATTTGCGGAAAAAGGATATTCGCCCGCGCTGTGCTGCTGCCCATAGACCCGTGCATTCTTTCAAACGCTGCGGAAAAGCCAGGTCGCCTTGCAAGTATTATATCTGCTAGGGAAACAATTTCTTCCGCTTGCCGCCATTTGTAAAACGATGGAACCCAGTCAAATCCTAGTACAAGGGCGGGTCTATTAGTCAAGCTTTCGCCATAGCTTTCTATGATATAGCGTAATGTGTCAATGGTATAGGACACCCCGCCGCGCTTTAGCTCGCAGTCGCAAACAGAAAGAAAGGCGCTACCCTCGCAGGAACGTAAAAGCATTTCCATGCGGTCTTGCGCATCAGCAAAGTTTTCTTGATTTTTAAGCGGGGAGATGAAGGTCGGCACAAGAACTACCTCCTCAAAGTCTAGCTCCACGTGAACGGCATCTGCTAAGGCAAAGTGCCCAATGTGCGGCGGGTTAAACGAGCCGCCAAGCACTGCAACGCGCATTGTTCACTTTCCCCGCCGCTTTCGGCTTAGGCTAACAGTAGCCCCAAAGTATTCAGGATCGTAGTCAGGGTATTTAGGCTCATCAAGCTCTGCCTGCATAAAGGCAGGAGCAGTCTCTGTCGCATTGTCATGGCCTTTACCGTTATATTCTTTCTTGCCAGAAGAAAGAGCGGCGGCATCATCGCCTGCAACAAGGGAAGCAAAAGCAGCTTTTAGTTCGCCTAAACCACGCCTTTCCAATGCTGAAATGGCGAAAACGCTCACCTCTGGGGAAAGCTCCACAACTGCTTGCCGCAACTCCGCCAGGCGCTCCCTTGCTCCTGGCAAGTCAAGCTTTGTGCCTACAACAACGCGCCTTTTTACGCTAAGCTCAGCGGAAAATGCGTCAATTTCTTTTAGAAGTGCGGGATAAGCTTTTGCGCAAGTGTCTTCAGACAGGTCAATTATAAAGGCAAGCGCAGCTGTGCGCGAAATATGCTTTAGGAACCTTATACCAAGTCCCGCGCCGACAGAAGCGCCTTCAATAATGCCTGGAATGTCTGCAAGCACAATGTCGCGCGCGTCAGTCGGACTTTCAATGCGCAAGACGCCAAGATTAGGTATTTTTGTTGTAAAAGGATAGGGCGCGACCTTTGCCTTAGCATTTGTAAAGCAGTCTAAAAGAGTGGACTTGCCAGCGTTGGGAAAGCCGACAAAGCCTATGTCCGCAATTATGTTAAGCTCAACCCTAACCTTTAGGCGCTCGCCCGGCAGTCCAGAAAGAGCAGTTCTCGGCGCTTGGTTTACAGGCCCCTTAAAGTGATAGTTACCCCAGCCGCCGTTTCCACCTTTAAGGAAAACGAAGCGGCCGCTCCTGGCCTCCCCAAAGTCTAGTAAGAGCTTGCCCGTTTCCGCATCCTTTAGAACGCAGCCCGGAGGCAATGGGACAATGCAGTCAGCGCCGTCAGCTCCAAAGCGCCTGTTGCCCTGCCCGTCAAGGCCGTTTTTTGCCTTAAAGGTTTGCTTGCGCCTTAAATGGACAAGCGTGCGTAAGTTTTCGCGAATTTCAAAGACAAGGTCGCCGCCTTTCCCTCCGTCGCCGCCAGAGGGTCCGCCGTTTGGCACATACTTTTCACGCCTAAAGGCAGCGCAGCCGTTACCGCCCTTTCCAGAAGAAACGGTAATGACAGCCTCGTCGGCAAACCGAATCATTTACAAAGAAAAAGCGGTTACTTGCCTACGGAAACAGCAGGCACAATGGACGCAAGCTTTCTGCCCTTCCTCTGATGATACAGCACAACACCATCAGCCTTTGCAAAAAGGGTGTCATCACCGCCGCGCCCAACGTTTTCTCCCGGATGTATGCGGGTGCCTCGCTGGCGCACAAGAATAGAGCCTGCACTGACCCTTTGCCCGCCAAAAACCTTTACGCCAAGATATTTAGGATTTGAATCGCGGCCATTTTTAGAGCCGCTTCCGCCTTTTTTGCGTCCCATCATTATCCTCCGTTAATGCTCAAATCAAAAAAATAAAGCCTTAAAGCTCAAGCTACACGCGCTCCGCCTTGAGCGACACCGCATTCGGAAATTCCGCTGCAAGAGGAGCTATTCCCCGCAAAAGAAACTCCGCTGCGTAAAAAAGGCACTCTCTGCTTTTTTCAGGAAAATCTCCCGCGCTTAGCCTTAGTGTTCCCCTTCCCGCTGTTTGCGTGGAAAAGGTCGGTACAAAGGCTTCCAAGATAGAAGCCGTTGTCCTAAAAAGCACAGAGACCGCCGCGCAAACAGGGTCGCCTGCCGCTCCATTCATTCCAGCGTGTCCTTCAGCTTCCGCAAGCAAAAGCGCGCCTTCCTTTTCGGTAACAATGCGCACCGAAATCACACTAGGCTAAAGCCCCGCAATGTCTTCAACAGTGATCATTGTGTAAGGCTGCCTGTGCCCGTAAAGCCTGTGGTAGTCCTTTTTGCTCTTGTGCTTGAACACAAGCACCTTTTTGTCGCGAATACTCTTTCCGACGGCAGCCGTAACCACCACACCTTCAACATAGGGGGCGCCAATCTTCACGCCGTTATCCCCGCTTACAAGCAACACTGAATCAATGTAAACCTTAGAGCCTTCTTCCGCGTTAATTTTATCTACCGTTAGAGTTGCGCCCTTTTCAACCTTGTACTGTTTTCCTTTGTATTCAATAAGCGCGTACATTGCAAATCCCTCGTATTTCTAGTTATAGAGCAATTACTGTAGCCTAAAAACCAAAACAAAGTCAAGTGCTTGAGTTTTAACTAAGAACTAAGAACTAAGAACTAAGATTCTACTAGGGTAAAGCAAGGAGCGGGGATGCGCTGCGCAATGCCATCGGCTCGCTGGGTTTGCGACTTCCCTTGACAGTGCTCACTCCTTATGCTATACTTTCTTCAAGTCTGCCATGCGGCGGACAAGGAGGAGGTTGCGGCACGGGGGTTTTCCCTTTTCCCTTTTCCCTTTTCCCTTTTCCCTTTTCCCTTTTCCCTTTTC
>CAYYCW010000111.1:0-5730 GCA_964470435.1 uncultured Treponemataceae bacterium | reverse complement strand
CGCGCACCGCGCGCGAAAGGCCTTCGTCTAGCGTAAAGCGCTCGCGCGACCAGTCAACGCTTGCTCCAATCCGCCTAAGCTGCTGCGTGATTACCGCGTGGTGCTCATCCTTTACTTGCCAAGTGCGGCGCAAAAACTCATCGCGGCCAACATCACGCCTCCCCTTGCCTTCAGCCTTTAGGCGACGCTCCACCACGTTTTGCGTAGCAATCCCAGCGTGGTCCGTTCCCGGCACCCAAAGGGCGGCACGCCCCGCCATGCGTCGATAGCGCACAGCAATGTCTTGCAAGCAATTATTGAGCGCGTGCCCCATGTGCAGCACGCCCGTAACGTTGGGCGGGGGAATAACAACGGTAAAAGGCTTGCCATCAGACGCTTCGTCCGCCGCAGACGGACAATCAGGCTTAAAGCAGCTAGCCTCCTCCCAAAAAGCGTAAATGCGCTCCTCAAAGCTAGCAGGATTGTACGCCTTTTCTAGTTCTATCGCCTTCATCTCATCCCCCAAGTATTAAGAGTGAGTGTAGCGATTTAGCGGCGTTTAATCAATGAGGGGTAGGAAGCTAAAAGCTAAAAGCTAATTTTATCCTTAAACTAAGGCAAATTTAAGATAAATTTAATGCAAGATTAAGACAAAAAGCAAATAATTGACTAAAAAGGCTTGTCGGTGTATTCTAATATGAAGGAAAATTATGACAAGTGAGCCTTTATATGAGCAAGTGCAGCAAGTTTTATCCTTGCTCCGCTCTGGAGAGCTTGAAAAGGCGCACGCACAGTTGCACGGGGTTTTGCAGTATACTCTTAATGATCCTGGTGTCCTTTACTTGCTTGCAGGCGTAAACTTTTGGAGGGAAAAAATTAAAGCTGCAAATGAGAAGCCTTCCCCCTTTGAAAAGGGTGAATTTCTGGTTTCGCAGTGGCAAGCTTTTCTCTCCTTTATGCGCGGAAGGGGCAAGGATAGGGACTCCGTTCTCTATGCGCTTAAGCGTTGCGCTTTTTCCATCGCCCTTGAGCACTATCTTACTCTCTATAATGAAGAAGATGAGTCTGCTGACCCTGAAGTTTACAGAAAGGCGGGGCTTTGCTATAAGGCGCTGGGGGATTATGAAAGGGCGCTAACCCTTCTTGACATGGCAAAGGATGGAGATAGCGAATCTTCTGCAATACTGGCAGAGCTTGCGGACTGCTATGCCCTTTGCGGGGACATGCGCTATGCAAAAGTTTTTTTTAGAGAAGCTTTCTTTAAAAACCCAAGCGGTATTGAGCTTTATTTTCTTGAGTCGGATATTATAGTGCGCCTCGCAGAGCAAGTGCAAGAGATGGGCTATGAGGGCCTTGAGCTTTTGGAATGGATTCCTGTTTACGGGCTTTTGCTTGGCGTCTTTAATGTAAAGCGCGCGCTTAGGTCTGTTGAAGTTGGAAAATTAAAGCAAAGCATTTTCGCCCTTAAAGAAGAGCTTAAAAGTGCGCCTGAAAAAAAAAGAAAGCTCATTGTGCCAAAGCTTATAAACCACTATTTTTGGCTTATTGATTATTTTGCAAGCGCTGACAGCAACAGGGCACAGATTAACGAAACCCTCCTTGAAATAAAACTATTGGATAATGATGTCTACGAAAAATATACAATGTAGCGGTAGATGGAGCATATAAGATGGAAGAAACACTAAAAATAGCGCAAGAAGAAATTGCAACGCCTGAAAAGATAAAAAATGTGCAAAACATGCTAAATGAAGAAAAATGGACTAGGGCTACAATAGGCAATTATTCTATTTCAAACTTTAAGGAACTTGACAAAATTATAGATGAAGCCCAAAGCGAAGGCATTATTGATGATCTAAAAAAGCTTTCTGATGAGCATCTTTCGCATACAAAAAACAGCATTATAGCCCTTTATATTTCAGGCATTACAGCTTGCAGACAGCAGCTTTTAGATGATTCAGCCTTAAGAGAGCTTATCAATATTTTTACAGATAATCACAAGACTCAGGTTGTAGAATATATTTGTGAGCGGGCGCTTGATTATGGCGAATTTGAGTTCGCGCTTAGAACGCTTGCGGAATGCTACCGCGCTGAAAACAACAAGGAAAAGCTTTATCCTGTATGGGAGCGGCTTGTAAAGGTTGATTATGATGAAGCTGACATTGCTAAACTGCTTGCAGAACACTATGAAAAGGAAGGCGATTTAGAAAACACAATAGACTATTACAAAAAAGCGCTTTACCGCTATATTAACCGCAGGCAAACAGGCTCTGTGAGGGAAGTATGGTCACGCCTTTTAGGAATTATCCCTGAAGAGATTAGCTTTTTTCAGCATGTGCAGAGAAAAATAGCTAAAACGCTTGGAAAGGATAAAAGTGCCGTCATTCTCCATGAGCTTTATGAAGTATATAAGGCAAAGGCAGACTGGGATACTGCCATTGATATTCTAAAGCAAATTTTATCTTATGATGAAAAGGACAGCTGGGCGCGCAGGGAAATTGTCAGCTGTTTTCGCGAAAAATACAGCAAACACAGTATGCTTGAAGAATACATTGTAGCATCTAGCCTTACCCAGTCATTCCGAAATGTCTTTGAGGCAATCCTTGAGTTTGAAAAGCACATTGCCTTTGATACAGGAAATTTTGTTTTTCATAACACATGGGGCGTAGGGCGAATTGCTAAAGTAGATCGCAATAATCTTGTTATAGATTTTGCAAAAAAGAGGGGGCATTCAATGTCCCTTAAAATGGGGGTAAACGCGCTTCAAACTTTAAGCCGCGACCACATATGGGTGTTAAAATCAATATGGAAAAAAGATAAGCTTAAGCAAAAGGTTAAAGAAGACCCTGAGTGGGCGCTTAGGGTTATAATTAAAAGCTACAATAACTGTTGCCACCATAAGCGTATAAAGGATGAGCTTGTACCATCTGTGCTTGAACCTAGCGAATGGACTAGCTGGAACACAAAGGCTAAGGTAATTCTAAAAGATGATCCAGCTTTTGGCGTTAATCCTGACAATATAGATGAATACATAGTACGTGATAGCCTCATATCTATAGAAGAAAAGATATACAATGAATTTAAGGCTCAAAAAGATTTTTTCCCAAAGATTGACCTTCTTATAGCATTTTCAAAAAAGGGGGACACCGAATCAGAATATTTTTCAGAAATGTTTGAATATTTTATAAGCTACTTAAAGACCTTAAGCCAAGTAAATGAAAAAACTATAGCTTCCTATCTTGTAGTAAAAGAAGTAGCGGCGGAGCATCCGCATCTTAATTTAAGCGTTCAGTATAATTTTGCAGAGCTTTTTAGCAAAATTGAAGATTATTCCCTTGTCTATAGCCAAATAAAAGATAGCAATTTACGGAGAAGCTATCTTCAGCATATAAAGAATTTTGTTCCGCAGTGGGCAGACGTATATGCAAAGCTTTTTCCTGAAATTCTTTCTACTGAGATTATAGAGGCGCTTCTAAAGAACGGCTATGAGGATAAGGTAAAAGAGATTGCAGCTTTAAGTTTTGAAAATTACCGCAACTATAGAGAAGCTGTTGTGTGGTTTTTTAAGAATGTGCAAGGGGAAGAATGGTTTAGTTCTCTTGAAATTCCATACGAAAAGCAGCTTATAACCTTAATTCACATTTTAGATATTACGTTTAAGGAAATAGCAAACCACAAAAACACAGTAGAAAACAAAAAAATAAATAGGCAAATTATTTCTGTCTTATTTGGCAAAGACAATCTGCTTGAAGAATACATGCTTGACAATGATACTGACACAATTACACGCCTTTACACCCTTGTTGATGACGTAAAGGATTTAGCCCCTGCGCTTAAAATGCAGCTTAGAAATAAAATACTTGAAAAGCATAAAGACTTTAAATTCTATGGAATACAAGAAAAAACTGATACAGCACAAGGCTTGCTAGTTACTTCAAAGATGATGGAAGAAAAGCAAAAAGAGCTTCGCAGGCTTATTGATGAGGAAATACCTGAAAACCGAAAAGAGCTTGCCTATGCTCTTTCACTAGGGGACTTACGCGAAAACGCTGAGTATAAGGCTGCAAAAGAAAGGCAGTCAATGCTTGATAACCGTGTGCGCACATACCAAGAAGAAATTGACAGGGCGCAAATTGTAGACCCAGCTGCAGTTTCTGCAAATCGGGTAGCATTTGGAACAGTGGTAAGGCTTCAAAACAATATAACAAACGAAGAAGAAACCCTTACTATTTTAGGACCTTGGGAATCAAATACTGACGCAGGAATTATCTCTTATCTTTCACCTTTGGGGTTAAAGCTTTGCGGAAACCGCGAGGGGGATACCTTGCGGTTTTCTATCAATAATTCAGAGAGAAACTATACTGTAAAGTCAATATCTGTTGCCGATTTTTAGGTGCGCACTTCCATCCAAGGCTTAGTTAACAACAGATGCAGCAGTAGTGCCGTTGGAAGCGGATTCCATCCCAGAGGTATCTGACTCTGATTGCAACTGCTCACCACCGCCAAGTATTTTTTCTGCGCGCCTTTGCAGGGCACCTGCGCTTTTGTTTGCAGCAAGCTCTTCTACAATGCCCCTAACAGACGCGTACTTGTTTTTTTCGTACATGGCAAGCCCTATGCTTTTTGTTATAGCATCAGAAGATGACAAGTATACAGCAGAAAGATCGGCGCTCCTTTCGGTTTCAATTTTTGCCACGAGCTTACCAAGCTCATGGCAAAGCCAAAGCTGCTTTCTATCATTTGCGGCATTTGAAGCAATTCTTTCAACATCGCTGTAATAGGTGTCAAAGTAATTGTCCAGTAAAACTTCTGCAGCCTTTACGCGAAGATGAGCGCCTCCTTTTTCATTTGTAAGAGTTTCAGCTAAAAAGGCAAGGCCCTCTCCGTCGCCTGACTTGCCAAGAGCTTCGTAAGCACGGAGCTTTACGCTTTCAACGGGATCTGTTTTTGCGCGGTATAGAATATAGGGAATAGCTTCTACAAGATTCATCTTTTCTGCAGCAGCCAATGCTTCAAGGCGAACCTTATAGTAGGAATCCTTTAATGCTTCAAGGATAATAGATATTGCAGTGCTGTCAAATTCAAAATTAGACATAGCTGAAACTGCTGCAATACGCAAAACGGGATCACTTTCATTAAAAAGAGTGGTAATTGTTTCAATATTTTCACCATTTTTTAATGTGCTAAGAGCTGAAACAGCACCCGCGCGCACTACAGCATTTTCTTCTTCATTGCTTGCAATTTCTGCAAGCTGCTGTGCGATTTCAGAGCAATCAAGGTTTGAAATAGCGCTCATAACATCTTGGCGAAAAACAAGGCGCTGTTTTTCAGTGTCAAAATACTCATTTTCCATTAAGTCAAGAAGAAAGACAGCATCTCCGCTTCCGCCTAGCTTAGCAATAGCCTTGACAGCGGGCGAGGCAAAGTCGTAGTTGCCGCTTTCTGCAAGGGAGCGAAGCTCTGGCAAAAGGGAGCTAAGGCCTGCTTCTCCAGCGTAGTTTATTGCAGCAGCCAAAAGGGATTTTTTTACTTCATATGGCTCTTGCAGGATTTCCGCGCACTGCTGCTCAAGCGATGAATCTTTTATGCTTGTAAAAAAGCGCAAAACTGCCTCGCGTACAGAATCATTTTTTGAGCTTAAAAAAAGATCGTAGAGGTCACCTGTATATTCTGTGCTTTCTTCCTTTATAAGCTCATCGATGAGGGCAATTACTTCAGAGTCAAGCGCATAGTTAAGAATATCCCTGCGCGACG